>JBEIIN010000180.1:0-3170 GCA_040380795.1 Sediminibacterium sp.
CCCACCTTGCTTAGGTGCACGGTAAGCATGGAATATTGCTGGTAACTGAATGTTATCATAAATTTTGTCACGCACTTCACCGCCTAAAGGAGGTTCTTTAATACTAGGTCGGTTAATAGGAAGGCTTCCTTTTGCAATTGGACCAAAATAAGCTTCAATTTTTTTCTTTAGGTCTGGAATATTGATATCTCCTGCAATTGATAAAACACAATTATTAGGAACATAATAAGTTTTATAAAATTGAATAAACTCTTCTAGCTTGGCAGCATTTAAATGATCCATACTTCCAATAGGCGACCATTGGTAGGGATGCACTTTATAAGCTCTCTTTAACATTTCAGTTAAAAAAGAACCATAAGGACGGTTATCCATTCTTTGACGCTTTTCTTCTTTCACCACCTCGCGTTGTGTATTCACTCCAATTTGTTCAATTTTAGCATGCATCATACGCTCACTTTCTAACCAAAGACCAAGGTCTACTTGATTAGAAGGTAATAGCTCATAATAAAAAGTACGATCTTGTGAAGTATTGGCATTTAAAGCACCCCCTGCATTGGTGATATATTTATCGAATTCACCTCTTTTAATATTTTCTGAACCTTCAAATAATAAATGTTCAAAGAAATGTGCGAATCCTGTTCTAGCAGTGTCTTCGTTTTTTGAACCTACATGATAAAGTGCCGTTACTGCCACCACGGGTGCAGAATGGTCTTCATGTAAAATAATTTTTAATCCGTTGGGTAAAGTATATTTTTCAAACTGAATGGTTTGGCTTTTCGCCAAAGTCACAGTCATTAAAAAAAGACTTACCAATAGGAAGCTTCCTAATTTTTGCATACTTAAAGTTTTAAATAAAATGTAATGAATATACCACCATATCAGTGGCTATATTATTGGATAAAATTAACAATAATTTGGATGGATTTAGTTTCTAATATGTTAATTTCTAAAAATATTAAACTATTATAATAAAACCTGCTTTGGCTCAATACTACTTGCCTTAAACCAAGTAGTGGCAGTGTCTCGCTTAAACCAGGTCATTTGGCGTTTGGCGTAATGGCGGGTATTTTGTTGAATGTTTTCTATAACTTTTTCACGGCTTATTTTCTGCTCGAAATAGTCTTTCCACTCACTATAACCAACTGTTTGTAAAGCGTTTAAATGAGCATAATCTTTTAAGCCTTTTACCTCTTTTTCCAAGCCAAGCTCAATCATATTCAAAACCCTATCGTTTATTCGTTGGTATAATTCATCCCTATCTAATTCTAAGCCAATTTTCACCATTTTAAAAGGCCTTTCAATGGGTTTTTTATTTTGAAAACTTAGAATAGAGGCTCCGGTTCCAAGTATTACTTCTAAGGCGCGCATTAATCTCTGTGGATTTTTTTGCTCTCCCTTTTCCCAATACTGAGGGTCTTTTACCGATACCTCTTTTTGCAACCACCTCATTCCTAATTTCTCATACTGTGCTATAATATTTTCTCGAATGCTTGGTTCAATAGCTGGAATTATATCCAAGCCCTCACAAAATGCTTTAATATACAAGCCCGTTCCCCCTACCATGACAACTGTATCCTTTGTAGCAAATAAAGATTGTACTTTTTTCAAGGCCCAATTTTCGAAATAAGAGGCATTAATATTTTCATCAATAGAATGTGATGCAATAAAATGATGTCGCACCGCTTTTAATTCTTCTACACTTGGTCTAGCTACTCCTATATTCATTTCTTTATAACACTGACGAGCATCTGCAGAAATAATTTCTGTATTTAATGTTTTGGCAAGTGCAATAGCAAAGCTTGTTTTTCCTACAGCGGTAGGACCCATTACGATGTAAACGGTTTTAGACAAAATACTTGAACTAGTTTAAATTTGAAATAAATAGTAATACGAAACTATAGCACTAAAAAGCTTCTCCTTCGAAAAACTCAGAACCAGACTCATTATCCTGCTTGTTTTCATCAGCGTCACCTTCATCAGATGCATCCGCATCTTCTTCTCTATCATCAGACGCATCCGCGTCTTCTTCATCAGATGCATTCGCATCTTCTTCTCCTTCCTCTCCAAATCCTTCGGCCGCTTCATTTAAATCATATTTCTCTTCAATGTCTGCAAATTTTTCACCCAGTAAACCCTTGGTGCCATATTGCATAGGCCCCACTCCTTCAATACGAGACACCAAAGGATATTCAAGTGTCATATCCGCATCGGCATTTTTAATCACTTGAATAAGTTGAATTAAAAAAGACCATGATTTTATAAAATCGTATTCGTAAATAAAATGCTGATTGGTGTCAATTATTTCAGTACCAATAACAGTCTCTTCCATTAATAAAGGAGCTACTTTATAAGGACGATCGTAGACTTCTTTACTTATTTCTCTTCCTCTTTGCCAAGTATCGTTGCTTCTATAAAAAGTAGCATCGTGTTTTTGATCAAACTCAAAGGCTTTTAAAATAATGGAATGTAGGTCTTGAAAATTTTGTGTGTGCTTCACCAAAACATCACGGTATATAGCATCATCCTCTTCCCAAGAAACTCTAAATTTTAATACGGCCATTTTGGTATTTTGAAACGCTAAATTACTATTTTATTATAGGAAATAAGCCTAGTTTTTCGGCTTCTTTTAACATGAAGCCATAGGCGGCATCATAGTCATTGGGAATAAGCCCATCCAATATAGCTTCCCTAATGGCATCTTTGATAATTCCCACTTGTTTAGAAGGTGCAATGGCGAATAAATCCATGATCATCTCTCCTGTAATTGGTGGTTGCCAGTTTCTAATACTGTCTTTTTGTTCTACTTCAATTAATCTTTCTTTGACAAAATCAAAGCCTTGTAAATAACGTTTCACTTTTATTTTATTCTTACTCGTAATATCAGCTGCACACAATAACATTAAGCTATCAATATCATCGCCTGCATCAAATAATAATCTTCTAATGGCAGAATCGGTTACCGATTCCTTCGTTAAGGATATAGGGCGTAAATGAAGGGCTACTAATTTTTGCACCATTTTCATTTTTTCATTCAAGGGCAATTTCAACTGCGTAAAAATTTTAGGCACCATGCGCGCACCCACCACTTCATGTCCATGAAAGGTCCAACCAAAACCTGTTTCAAACTTTTTGGTTTTAGGTTTTGCAATATCATGTAACAAAGCAGCCCA
>JBEIIN010000181.1:0-3158 GCA_040380795.1 Sediminibacterium sp.
ACATGAAAATTGTTTCATTAGCACCAGAGGTGTTATAAATTATAAATAATTATGAGTAACAGATTCAAACCCAAATTCAACATCAAGAAAGGCGACACTGTAGTAGTGATTGCTGGTGATGACAAGGACTTGAAAAAGCCTCGCACCGTGTTGGAAGTAATTGTAGATAAAGGTCGCGTTATTGTGGAAGGAGTTGCTATGGCAACTAAACACACAAAGCCATCTGCCTCTAACACAAAAGGCGGCATCATTAAAGTAGAAGCTTCTATTAGTATTAGTAATGTAATGTTATGGGATGCGAAAAGCACAGCAGCTACTAAAGTGAAGCGTACAAGAGTTGACGGAAAATTAGTAAGAACTTCAAAAAAATCAGGGGAGGTAATTAAATAATGAGCACAGTAAAATATACTCCAAGATTAGCAGTTAAGTACACTAAAGAAGTGATACCTGCTTTATCTAAAAAGTTTGGTTACAAGTCTGTAATGCAAACTCCTAAGTTGGAAAAAATTTGCATCAACCGTGGTGTGAATGGCGCCGTAAATGACAAGAAATTAGTTGACATCGCATTAGACGAGTTAACCATGATTACTGGTCAGAAAGCTGTCCCAACAATGTCTAAAAAAGATATCTCTAACTTTAAATTACGTAAGGGTATGCCCATCGGCGCTCGCGTAACTTTAAGAGGAGTGAAAATGTACGAATTCTTAGATCGTTTAGTTTCTGTAGCACTACCTCGTGTTCGTGACTTCAAAGGAATTAGCGATAAAGCATTCGATGGTCGTGGCAACTATACTTTAGGTGTTACGGAGCAAATCATTTTTCCAGAAATTGATATCGATAAAGTAAATAAGATCACTGGTTTAGACATCACTTTTGTGACATCTGCAGGATCTAACGAAGAAGCATACGAATTATTAAAAGAATTAGGTATGCCATTCAAGAATAGCAAAAAAGACAATAACTAAAATAACAAGTTAAAAAAGAATTATGGCAAAAGTATCTATCAAGGCCAGACAAAAGAAGCGTGAAAAAACAGTTAAGAAATTTGCTGAAAAGCGCGCTGCTTTAAAAGCTGCAGGCGATTATGCAGGTTTAGATAAACTACCTAAAAACGCATCACCTGTTCGTCTAAAAAATCGTTGTCAATTAACGGGTCGTCCTAAAGGGTATATCCGTTACTTCGGAGTATCAAGGATTGTATTCCGCGATATGGCTTTGAATGGTTTAATTCCAGGTGTTAAAAAAGCAAGCTGGTAATTTAATAAACAAAATTTAGAACTGATTTAAAATAGTAATATGGTAACAGATCCAATAGCAGACTACTTAACAAGAATACGTAACGCTCAAATGGCGCAACACCGTATCGTTGAAATTCCTGCTTCCAACTTAAAAAAGCGTATCACTGAAATATTGTATGATCAAGGATATATCTTGAAATACAAATTTGAAGATGATAGTAAACAAGGGTTAATTAAAATTGCCTTGAAGTACGATCCATCTACAAAACAACCAGCGATTCGTTCTTTAGATCGTATAAGTCGTCCAGGTTTGCGTCAATATGCAAAGCCAGCTGAAATTAAAAGAGTAAGCAATGGTTTAGGTATTGCCATCTTAAGTACTTCAAAAGGAGTATTAACAGATAAGCAAGCTAAAGCGAACAATGTAGGCGGTGAGGTATTATGTGCTATCTCTTAAGGAGGTGCAGAATAATAGTATAGTATAATAGTAACAAATTAATTACTTGATTTGTACTTAAGCCTTTAGTCGGGGCTGAAAGCAACCAAGTATCAAACAAAATAAAAAAACGACTATGTCTAGAATTGGAAAAAAACCGGTAAGTATCCCAAAAGGGGTAACCATTACTGTAGATGGCGCAATAGTAACTGTAAAAGGTCCTAAAGGAACTTTGACACAAGAAATTGATCGTGATATCATTATTGAAATCACTGCTGAAGAATTAATCGTTAAGCGTCCAACAGAACAAATTCGTCATAGAGCTATGCACGGTTTATACCGTTCTTTACTTAGCAACTTGGTGAAAGGTGTAACAGACGGATACAAAAAAGATTTAGAATTAGTGGGTGTGGGTTTTAAAGCCACAAACGCTGGTAATATATTAGACCTTGCTTTAGGATATTCTCACAATATCATATTTGAAGTACCTAAAGAATTAAAAGTTTCTACTACTACAGAGAAAGGACAAAATCCTAAAATCTTTTTAGAGGGTAGCGACAAACAATTAATTGGACAAGTAGCTGCTAAGATTCGCGGTTTACGTAAACCAGAACCATACAAAGGTAAAGGTGTACGTTATTCTGATGAGGTGGTAAGAAGAAAAGCAGGTAAAGCAGCAGGTAAATAAACATTAAAAAAAAACAGGGCGGCAGCATCGCTCGACTAAAAAATAAATAACATGAGTAAATTAGCTCAAAGACAAAAGATCAGATATAGAATTCGCAAAAAAGTAACAGGTACTTCAGCGAAACCTCGTTTATCTGTATTTAGAAGTAACGCCGATATTTATTGTCAATTAATTGATGATGTAAACGGAGTAACATTAGCTTCTTCTTCTTCTAGAGAAGCAGATATTGCAGCGCAAAAAGTAGCAAAAATTGATAAAGCAAAATTAGCTGGTCAATCAGTTGCTAAAAAAGCAGCAGCGCTTTCAATCACAACATGTGTATTCGACAGAGGTGGTAATTTATACCACGGTAGAATTAAGGCAGTTGCGGAAGGTGCAAGAGAGGGTGGACTTCAATTTTAATTTGATAAAAATATTAATAGAAAAACATGTCTAAATTAAATGTAAATAAAGTTAAAGCTGCAGGTGATGTAGAACTAAAAGAAAAAGTAGTTTCTATCAACCGTGTAGTTAAAACAACAAAGGGGGGACGTACTTTTAGCTTCTCAGCTTTAGTAGTAGTAGGTAACGAAAATGGCGTTGTAGGTCAAGGTCTAGGAAAAGCCAAAGAAGTTCAAGAAGCTATCACAAAAGGTATTGAAGATGCTAAAAAGAACTTAGTGAAAGTGCCAATTATGCACGGAACAATTCCTCATGAGCAATTGGCTAAAGAAGGTGCTGCTAAAGTAATGATTAAGCCAGCTGCACACGGAGCCGGTGTAATTGCGGGTGGTAGCATGCGTGCTGTATTAGAGAG
>JBEIIN010000182.1:0-3131 GCA_040380795.1 Sediminibacterium sp.
GTTAAAGTATCATTAATATCCTTCATTAAAAAACCCGCATAGGCATCCCCGTCAATTTTTAAACCCAATTGAATCACTACTATTAGTGCTGCTATGGCGCCAAAAGCAATATAGGTTCTAGGGCGTCTGAATATTTTATATAATTCTATTTGTATAAGCGACCACATAACTAAGCGTTTGAAGTAATTTGTAAAAAATAATCTTCCAAAGAATTCTTGGTTTCAATGCCCAAGACTGCCACCCCAGCCTTGACAAGGCTTTCATTGAGTAAGGCAATTTCCAAAGTAGGTAATTTTAAATGTATGCCTTCCTTTCTAGCTAAAATATATTTACCAAAACTACCTGCCTTAATATTCGCTAAGGCTATTTCGTCATTAGTGGTTTTAATTTGTACAATTCTTTTTTCAGGATCTAGTAATTCTTTAGTCACCCCTTCTACCATTTTTTTACCCTGATGTATAATTAATATCTGATGGGCCACTTGTTCTATTTCAGAAAGTAAATGAGAAGAAACAAAAACGGTCTTGCCTTCTTCTTTTGCTAAATGCTGTATGAGTGCTCGAATGTCTGCAATGCCTTGAGGATCTAGTCCATTGGTAGGTTCGTCTAATATAATTAAGCTTGGATTATGGACCAGCGCAATGGCAATGCCTAATCGCTGCTTCATTCCTAATGAAAATGTTTGTACTTTATCCTGTGCGCGACCAGCCAAGCCCACTTTCTCTAAAGTGTTTTGAATATTACTTGCTTCAATTTTTTTCTTTCTTACTTTGGCAAATAACCGTAAGTGTTCTGTTGCACTTAAATAAGGATATAAATCGGGTCTTTCAATAATGGCCCCCACCTGCTCTAAAATGGCATCTCTGTTTTTTTGTATGGATTTTCCAAATAACTCAATATTTCCGCTACTAGGATGGATTAAAGACAAAAGCATACGAATAGTGGTACTTTTCCCAGACCCGTTTTGGCCTAAAAAGCCAAAGACTTGTCCAGCCTCTACTTCAAAGCTGAGGTCGTCCACTGCTTTCAGTGTGCCAAAATGCTTACTTATATTTTCAACTTTAATAACTGCCATACTATGATAATAACAAAAAACCCCAAACATAGTTCGGGGTTTTGTATCAATTTAATATTAACTAATACTATTTGTATTGAGGAATGATGCTATTAGCTAATTCTACCATTTGCTTCAAACCCTCTTCAGGTAAATTACCTTTCTTAAATTCAGCAAGTAAATTAGGTAATTTGTTGCTCATCTCTAATAGGAAATGGGCTTCAAATTCTTTCACCTTACGCACTGCTACTTCTTTCAATAAACCATTTGTACCTAAGTAAATAATGGCTACTTGTTTCTCCACAGAGAAAGGAGTGTACTGAGCTTGCTTTAAGATTTCCACGTTTCTAGCACCTTTATCAATTACCGATTTAGTAGCAGCATCTAAGTCACCACCAAATTTAGAGAAGGCTTCCAACTCACGGTATAAGGCCTGGTCTAATTTCAAAGTACCAGATACTTTTTTCATGGATTTAATTTGTGCATTACCACCCACACGACTTACAGAGATACCTACGTTAATAGCTGGACGAATACCAGAGTTAAACAAGTTACCTTCTAAGAAGATTTGTCCGTCGGTAATAGAAATTACGTTGGTTGGAATGTATGCAGAAACGTCACCCGCCTGTGTTTCAATAATGGGCAAGGCGGTTAAAGATCCTCCCCCTTTTACTAAATGCTTAATAGAAGCTGGTAAATCGTTCATGTTTTTTGCTACTTCATCATTCGCAATCACTTTTGCAGCACGCTCTAATAAACGACTATGCAAATAGAATACATCACCAGGATATGCTTCACGTCCTGGAGGGCGACGTAATAATAAAGAAACCTCACGATAAGCCACCGCTTGCTTAGATAAATCGTCGTAAACAATTAAAGCTGGACGACCTGTATCACGGAAAAACTCTCCAATGGCTGCACCCGCAAATGGAGCGTAGAATTGAAGTGGAGCTGGATCTGCTGCTGGAGCCGCTACAATAATAGTATAAGCCATCGCACCGTTGTCTTCTAATGTTTTCATCACACCTGCAATCGTAGATGCTTTTTGTCCAATGGCTACATAGATACAATACACTGGTTTACCTGCATCATAAAATTCTTTTTGATTGATAATGGTATCAACACAAATAGCCGTTTTACCTGTTTGACGGTCACCAATTACTAACTCACGTTGTCCACGACCAATAGGAATCATCGCATCAATGGCTTTGATACCTGTTTGTAATGGTTCTTTTACTGGCTCACGGAAAATTACCCCTGGTGCTTTACGCTCCAATGGCATTTCATATAAGTCACCTTTAATAGGACCCTTACCATCGATAGGTTCTCCTAATGTATTAATAACACGACCTGTAAGACCATCTCCTACTTTAATAGAAGCAATCTCTCCAGTTCTTTTTACTTTATTTCCTTCTTTGATACCCTTGCTATCACCCATCAATACCACACCCACATTATCTTCTTCAAGGTTAAGCGCAATTGCTTTAGTGCCATTCTCAAATTCAACTAACTCACCACTTCTAACACCATTCAAACCATATACACGGGCAATACCATCACCCACTTGTAATACAGTTCCTACTTCTTCTAAATCTGCTGAAGCATTAAAGTTGCTTAATTGTTGTCTAAGAATCGCCGAAATTTCATCTGGTTTAATGTCCGCCATAACAGTCTATTTTAATGTATGATTATTTATATTTTACTCATGAACTCGTTGTTCAAAAATTGTTTTTTAATGTCTTTTAAATCTCTGGCAATACTTGCGTCTACTAAATTATTATTAAACTCTAAAACAAAGCCTCCAATTAAACTTTCGTCAGTTTTTGTAGTCAATTCAACAGTTTTAAATTGAGCAGCTGTTTTTACTTTTTGTTCTATTGATTTTTTAATGTCCTCACTTACCGCCACGGCAGTAGTTAAAGTGACTTGATGTATTCCGTTGATGGCATTATACTGCTCAATAAAGGCGGCAGCCATTTCAGGTAATTCTGATTCTCTTCCTTTTTTAACCAAAAGTACAGTGAATGAATTTGTTAGTGTACCTACTTTATTTTTAAGCAATTAATTAATAATACTA
>JBEIIN010000183.1:0-3045 GCA_040380795.1 Sediminibacterium sp.
ACGCTAAGACTCGAAACTCAGCAAAAGATGGCTCATTGCTATCTATATAAATTCGCAAGTAGATTATTTTTAAAACGCATTAAATTTGCAATGGGTCAAAAAAATAAAGTAAAATATATAAATACAATCCAGAGCGCACTTTTGAGCAAGAAGACGCGGACGAGCGTCTGATGAATGAGGAGCGATGGGTTGATATTTTATTCTTACTTTATAAATCCCTACTGGGTCATTAAGTTTTTCAACTTATTCGAAATCAAAAACAGAATGATGGAAGCAATCCCCGCCATGAATACGAAGAACATAAAGAACTCATTCAAGTTGCTAATTTGATAACCTGCAAAAGAAGTAATCTTTCCATTTTCAGGATACAGGGCACTAAATACACCCGCTAATTTATTCGCAAAGGCGTTGGCCGTAAACCATACTGCCATTAATAAAGAGGCAAATTTAATAGGGGCTAATTTATTGAAAATAGCTAAGCCAATAGGTGATAAACAAAGTTCACCAAACGTATGCATCATATACATTCCTATTAACCAAATCATACTTACTTTAATACCTGTACCTACTCCGTTTACGCCAGTGGCTATCCATAAATAACCAAAGGCAAGTAACATTAAACCCATGGCCATTTTAAAAGGAGAAGAGGGCTCTCTTTTTGCTTTACCTAATTTAATCCATACCCATGCCACTAAGGGTGCAAGTGTTACAACAAATAAAGAATTAAGCGATTGAAAATAGCTAGCAGGTACTACATAAAATCCTAGGTCTCTTTGTGTATTCTCTGAAGCAAAAAAAGTAAGTGAGGCGCCTGCTTGTTCAAAAGCGCTCCAAAAAAAGATGACGAAAAAGGATACCGTAAATAGCACGGCTACTTTTTTCTTCTGAATAATATCCAATGATTTATCTGAAAAAATAACAACAGCAATTAAAATAATGCAAGCTAGTAATAACCAAAATAAATAACTCACTACTTTAATATCAATATACACTAATGCAATAGTGGCTAAAGAAATTAAAAATAAAAAGCCCACCATCACTGGAATTTTTTGAAACCATTTTGGTGCATCTTTAGGAGCATCGCCAATGGACTGCCCTTCTGCATTCACTAAATATTTTTTTTGAAAAACCATTTGTGTAATGACACTTAATAACATGGCAACCCCTCCTGCAAAAAAAGCCCATTTAAAATCACCAGAATTACCGGTTTCTCCAAAGAGACCACAGACCATTGGACCCAATGCGCCACCGGTATTAATACCCATATAAAAAATAGTGTAGGCTGCGTCAATTTTAGAATCGCCCTTTGCATACAACTGCCCCACCATACTTGAAATATTGGGCTTGAAAAAACCATTGCCTGCAATCATACAGCCCAAACCAATATAAAATAAAGGCATAGCCAAGCCTGCATTTTCATAAAAATGCCCGCAAAAAAATAGTACAAATTCTCCAATGGCCATCACCAAGCCACCTGCAATGATAGAGCGGTTATTGCCCCAATACCTATCGGCAATATAGCCTCCTAAAAGGGGTGTTAAATAAACCAACCCAGTATAACTACCATAAACTTGAGAGGCAAAAACTTTGTCAAATAATAAGGCCTTGGTTAAGAACAAAACCAAGATAGCACGCATACCATAGTAGTTAAATCGCTCCCACATTTCTGTTGCAAACAACACATATAATCCCTTGGGGTGTTTCTGAGTGGTAGCTGACATAAGTATTTGTTTTATTTAATTGACTCAAATTAATAAAATCCATTCAATAAATTTTACTTTCGTGGTGCAATCCCTTAAAATATGAATATTTTACTCATTGGTAGTGGTGGAAGAGAAAATGCTTTAGCTTGGAAAATGGCGCAAAGTCATCAGTGTGATGAAATTTTCATAGCCCCTGGAAACCCTGGTACTGCTCAGTTTGGAACGAATTTACCTATTGACATTAATGCCTTTGATGCCCTTAAAAAAGCGGCGATTGAACACCAAATTGAAATGATTGTCGTAGGACCGGAGGAACCGCTAGTAAAAGGAATTTATGATTTTTTCAATGACGATCCCTTAACAGCTCATATCAATATCATTGGCCCATCTGCTAAAGCAGCGCAGTTGGAAGGCAGCAAAGCCTTTAGTAAACATTTTATGCAAAGACATAAAATTCCTACTGCTAGTTATGCCGAATTCACCCTTGAAAATTATGAGCAAGGCCTTGCCTACATTGGCGCTCATGCATTACCCATTGTTTTAAAAGCAGACGGACTAGCAGCGGGCAAAGGCGTTATTATTGCTACCACACACCAAGAAGCATTGACCAGTTTTAAAGAAATGCTACAAGACAAACAATTTGGAGCAGCCAGTGATAAAGTAGTCATAGAGCAATTTTTAGAAGGCATTGAGGTAAGCGTTTTTGCTTTAACCGACGGAACAAATTATAAAATTATAGGACATGCCAAGGACTATAAAAGAATTGGCGAGGGCGATACAGGATTAAACACAGGTGGCATGGGTTGTGTGAGCCCCGTTCCCTTTATGGATGAGGCTTTTATGGCTAAGGTAAATGCTCAAATTGTGGAGCCCACTATTAAAGGTATTCAACAGGAAGGCCTTGTATATAAGGGATTTGTGTTCTTTGGACTGATGAATTGCCAGGGAGAACCCTATGTAATTGAATACAATTGTCGCTTGGGGGACCCAGAAACGGAAGTAATTCTACCTCGCTTAGAAACCGACTTAGTAAGTCTACTAGCCGCCGCCGATAATGGCACTTTAGAGGATGTGAATATTCAATATCATGATCAATGCTTTGCAACTGTGATGGCCGTAAGTGGTGGTTATCCTGGGTCTTATGAAAAAAACTTTCCCATTCAAGGAATTGAGCTTGCACAAAAATTACCCGACAGCCTTGTATTTCAAGCTGGTACAGGGTTTCAGGAAAACACAATTGTTACCAAAGGAGGTCGTGTGCTTACTGTTACTAGCCAAGGTAAAGACCTTCACCAGGCCGTTCAAAAAGCGCAAAAAGCACTATCCCATATTCAGTTTGAAG
>JBEIIN010000184.1:0-3034 GCA_040380795.1 Sediminibacterium sp.
AATCGGCCATGGCTAAAAATGCCGATGTAGTATTAATAGACACAGCTGGCCGTTTGCATAATAAAGCGCATTTAATGGATGAATTAAATAAAATTAAACGCGTCATTGAAAAACAATTACCAGGTGCACCGCATGAAGTATTATTGGTATTGGATGGGTCTACTGGACAAAATGCATTAGAACAAGCCAAACAATTTATGGCTGTTACGAATGTGAATGCATTAGCCATTACAAAATTAGATGGCACTGCGAAAGGTGGCGTAGTTTTATCTATTGCACATCAATGCAAAATTCCTGTAAAATATATTGGGGTAGGAGAACAAATTAAAGACTTGCTTTTATTTGATAAAGATGAATTTGTAGATTCTTTATTTAAGTAAAGAGCAATTCACTTAAATATTTCTACTAAGGTATTTTACTAGAATGTATATCGAATACCAATGCCTGCCCAACCGCTTTCAAAATAGCTACTTCCTACAAAATTAAAAGAGGGCTGCCAGTCAACACTAATATTAAGAGGTGCGCTTTTTACTTTATAATCCAAACCTAAAATTCCATCGATACCTACAGCAATACCTGCAGTATGGTCTGTGTTATTTTTTTTCCAAGTCTCACTCCAAATACCTAGGTGACCACCATAACCTACATACCAACTTAAGTTTTCATTGCCTTCAATAGGTGCATAGGTTTCATATAAAACAGTTGCCCTAAATCCATCTAATGAAAAATAGCCTAATGCTTCCACCGCTTTATTAGTTCTTATAAATTGCTTATAGCTTATAGCGCTAGGATACATTTTGACACCAATGGCAGACTTATATGCTTTTTCGTAGCTTGTTCGCGTTTTTATAGTATCAATACTAATGTTTTGGGAATAGACAGAAAGGGCAATAAATAAACCGAGAATACTAGTAATAATATGTTTCATAAACCTTTTTTGGGGGTACACAAATTTAAGGGGAAATTCTAAAAATATACTGTTTAATCATTGCTAAAATTTCTATAAAGAAGCCATATCAGGCCTAGGGAATCTTGCGAATAATGTTTAGGTTTGTAATATGCATAGTTTTAAAGAATTATCAGAAAAATTTAATAAGGGATTTGAGGCCGAACACTTCCCTAAAACGCCAGCCACCTTATATGAACCCGGCAATTACTTCTTAGGTATTGGTGGCAAAAGAATAAGACCTGTGATGTGTTTATTGGGGAATGAACTATTTTCTGATATTCATCCCGATGCTTATCAGCTATCCAATGCGGTGGAGCTCTTTCACAATTTTACTTTAGTACATGACGATATGATGGACGAGGCTTCTTTAAGAAGAGGTAAAACCACCGTACATGTTAAATATGACGAAAGCACTGCCTTATTAGTAGGAGATGTAATGCTCATTCGCGCTTACGAGTATATTCAAACCATACAGGCTCAATATTTACCTAAGATTTTACAACTATTTAATAAGACCGCTAAAGAAGTTTGTGAAGGCCAGCAATTAGATATGGACTTTTCAAAAATGGACAAGGTTAGTATGGATGAGTATATACATATGATTACCTTAAAAACTTCTGTACTATTAGCAGCTAGTTTAGAAATGGGCGCCATCTTAGGAGGAGCGAGTGTGAGTAATTGCGAGCACTTATATGAGTTTGGAAAAAATATAGGCATTGCCTTTCAAGTACAAGACGATTATTTAGATGCTTTTGGTGACGCCGCTATTTTTGGCAAAGAACCAGGAGGCGATATCAAGCAAAATAAAAAAACATTTTTATTAATACATGCATTAGAAGTAGCGAATGCTGCTCAGAAAAAAGAATTAAATGAATTATTAATTTCCAATGCGCCCGATAAAGTAGAAAAAGTTTTAGCCATTTTTAAATCTTGTGGAGTAGACGCCTGGGCAGAAGCCTCTAAAGCAAAATATATGCAAGAAGCGTTTGCGCATTTAGAATCTATTGCAGTGGTCTCTGATCGCAAAAAGCCACTTATAGAATTGGCCAATTATTTAATGAATAGAAATCAATAACCCTTTGCAATGATGAATTTATTTAGGAAAAAATCGATCGAAAAAATTGTCAAAGATGCAGAGGCGGGATTAAGTGATGGTCATAGCGGCAGCGGATTAAAAAGGGTTTTAGGGGTTCGTGACCTTACTTTAATGGGAATTGCTGCGGTGGTGGGTGCTGGTATTTTCTCTACCATTGGTACGGCAGCTTTTCACGGTGGACCTGGCATCTCTGTCTTATTTTTGATCACAGCTGTAACTTGTGGCTTTAGTGCACTTTGTTATGCAGAATTTGCAAGTAGGGTGCCTATTGCAGGAAGTGCATATACTTATGCTTATGTTACTTTTGGAGAACTGATTGCATGGATTATTGGTTGGGCATTGATTTTAGAATATGCCATTGGAAATATGGTGGTTGCCATAAGTTGGAGTGGGTATTTTATCAATTTATTAGAAGGTTTTCATATTCATCTTCCAGGTTGGTTGTCTACCAATTATGAGACTGCTCAACAAGGTTATGAGGAAGCGGTGAAACATTTAGCGGCTGGCGGTACGCCGGCTACATTTACGAAGCTCGCAAGAATTGGATATGATGCAATCACCAATGCACCCATGATGGGTCAGACAAGAATTATTTTAAATATTCCCGCATTTGTGATTGTGGTTTTAATTACACTGTTGGTGTACAGAGGTATTAAAGAAAGTAAGAAAAGTACAAACCTGATGGTGATCTTTAAAATTGCGATCATTCTAATGGTAATTATCCTTGGCTTCTTTTATGTAGATACAGCCAATTGGGCACCATTTATGCCCAATGGATTTAAAGGTGTTTTAGCGGGGGTGTCGGCTGTATTTTATGCCTATATTGGATTTGATGCCATTTCTACAACGGCAGAAGAATGTAAAAATCCGCAAAGAGATTTGCCTAGGGGTATGATCTATTCCTTATTAATCTGTACCGTATTATATATTTTGATCGCCTTGGTTTTAACGGGAATGGTGAGTTATACAGAATTAAAAGTAGATGATCC
>JBEIIN010000185.1:0-3030 GCA_040380795.1 Sediminibacterium sp.
CGCTACTTCCCGTTCCTATTACTAGTTGCCTAGTAAATATTGTTTCCGGTGTATTCTACTTTTTTATATCTAATCGAAGAACTAAATGAGAGCGGAGAGGAAGGGATTCGAACCCTTGGTACAGTTTAACCCGTACGGCAGTTTAGCAAACTACTGATTTCAGCCACTCATCCACCTCTCCTCCAAAACCTCTTTCGAGGGCTGCAAAAATAAGCAGCTTGGCCTTAAATACCTAAAAAAAGTCCGGAATAAACTCAAATAAAGTTCGTTCCGGACCAGAATATAGTTATTTAATAATTTGTAGTGGTAAAAGGGCTTCTTACATAGCCGCTAACTGCACTTTTTGAGTAAGCTCCATCACGTTCTCTCTGAACATAGAATCGGTATCCATTAAGTCCTTTACTGTTTGGCAAGAATGTATAACCGTTGTATGATCTCGTCCTCCAAAATGCTCTCCAATTGTTTTCAAAGAATTCTTTGTGAAAGCCTTCGCTAAGTACATAGTAATTTGACGTGCTTGTACAATTTCACGCTTACGTGTTTTTTGTAACAATTTATCATAAGGTACTTCGAAGAATTCACAAACCATTTTTTGTATAGCGTCAATGGTAATTTCTTTACTACTTGTTTTAACGAAGTTGCGTAATACCTTCTTCGCTAATTCAACATCAATTTCTTTTTTATTCAAAGAAGACTGTGCTAATAAGGATATCAACGCACCTTCTAATTCTCTTACATTCGTATTGATATTGTATGCCACATACTTCACTACTTCTTTTGGCATATCTAATCCATCGGCCTTCATTTTCTTTTCCAAAATTTCAATACGGGTATCGTAATCTGGTACTTGAATATCGGCACTTAATCCCCAACGGAAACGACTTAGTAGACGTTCTTGTAAACCTTCTAAGTCCTTAGGAGCTTTATCAGAAGTTAAAACTAATTGCTTACCGCTTTGGTGTAAATGGTTGAAGATGGCAAAAAAGGCATCTTGAGATTTTTCAGCTCTGTTAAAGAACTGAACATCATCTATAATTAAGACATCTATTAATTGATAAAAATGAATAAAGTCATTAATGGCATTATTGCGGCTATGATCCTGGAACTGATTAATGAATTTTTCAGAACTCACATATAAAACCACCTTATTCGGATGAATGCGTTTTACGTCATTTCCTATTGCTTGGGCTAAATGTGTTTTACCTAAACCCACTCCTCCATAAATAACCAAAGGATTAAAGGAATTGGCTCCTGGCTTTTCAGCTACTGTTTTACCAGCACTGCGCGCTACTCTATTACAATCCCCTTCAATAAAGGACTCAAATGTATAATTATGGTTTAATTGAGGGTCAATTTGCATTTTCTTCAACCCAGGAATAACAAACGGATTTTTCACAGGGTTGTCAATCACCAACGGGAAGTTCATCTCGTTGTTATTGTAAGTTTTCATACCGCTAGCAGGAACATCCATTGAACCTTTCTTGTTGTTTCCGCTATCGACCATGATACGATACTCAAGTCTAGCTTCCTTGCCAAGCTCACGCTTTAAAGTCTTAGCTAATAAGTTAACGTAATGCTCCTCGATATATTCGTAGAAAAATTGGCTGGGAACTTGAATCAGTAAAACGTTGTCTTTTAAATCAACCGGTTGAATTGGCTCGAACCATGTTTTGAAATGCTGCCATTCGACAATATCCTTAATAATCTTTAAGCAGTTACTCCAAATTAAATCTGCGCTCTTAGCCATCTTACTTCTTGCTCTTTGTATAATTAAAAAAAGGTACGTTTTGATTTTCAACCCTGGATTAAGGAATTGTAAACCGGACTGCGAATATGACGACTTATTGTTGAAAAAAAAACTTTTTTGTTTCCTTTTTTTTACATGTCCCCAAAACCCTACAAACCCCGTGTTTCATTATCCCTAATCAGGCGTTCAAGATATATCCTTTTTCTTAAAAATGCAGAGTTATCCACTTATTTTTTAAGTATTTTTTTTCTTTAAAAATTTATACTTATTTGAATTTAGGGGCAGTTATATAGATTTGGCCTTTAAATACTACCTTTACCCATATAATCATAACTATGAGCTACGAATTAACCGGCAAATTAATTGCTAAATACGAAATTATTCAGAGAAAAGAGACCTTTAAAACAAGGGAATTTGTTGTTGAAAAAACCGATGATATTAACGGTAAAACAATAACGAATTATGTTAAATTTCAATGTGTTCAGGACCGTACCACCATGCCCGACCGCTTTAACCTAGGAGATACCGTAAAAGTACTCTTTAATATAAAGGGGTCTAAGTGGAATAAAGAAGGTAAAGACAACTATATCACCAATTTAGACGCTTGGCGTATGGAAGCAGTGGCTTTAGGAGGCAGTACAGCCCCTACTGAAACAAGCACCTATTTTGACATACCCACCAACGAATCTGGCGACGATCTGCCTTTCTAATAGCATTATTATACCATTATAGTAGACTAAGCAAGCGCTTATGCTACTATAATTTATTGAGCATTTTTTTAGGATAAAAACCTAACCCATGCAAACAGAAATACAAGTACGACTTACCCCCTCCGAATCAGCCCATGGCCCCAGCCTTCTTAAGGTCATAAGTCAAATTACAGGCGAAGCCGAAGCTTCCATTACAGGCTACCAAATTCTTAAAAAATCAATTGACGCAAGAAGTAGGCAACAAATTTGGGTGAACCTTACCTTGATTGCTTTTATAAAGGAACCGATTTCCAAGCGCTTTATTGAACCCCTGCTCTTCCCCACACTTCCTTCCAATGCCAAAGAGGTCATTATTATTGGTGCGGGCCCTGCCGGATTATTTGCAGCCCTTGAATGTATTCAATTAGGATTAAGACCCATTATAATAGAAAGAGGTAAAGATGTGAGAGCAAGAAGAAGAGATTTAGCCAGCTTAAATAAAGAAGGCATTGTAAATCGGGAGAGTAATTATTGTTTTGGAGAAGGTGGTGCCGGTACCTATAGCGATGGTAAATTATATACTAGAAGTAATAA
>JBEIIN010000186.1:0-3030 GCA_040380795.1 Sediminibacterium sp.
CAATGTATCGACAAGGCAAAAACAAGCTTGCTTGATTTTTGTATTGGAGATGCATTGATAAAATTGCGTAGCAATTTGCGATTGAGGGTATAAAAAAACAAAGGCAGTTCCTAGAACTGCCTTTGTAGCTTCTTTATTTTATGTTAGGATTTTCCCTAATAAAGGATGACCGACCAACGGAAGGTCAATCCTCAGCTAATTCAAATTCAAGTATTCTTCCGAGCTCATTACCTTAATACTTGCCTTTTTAAAATCTTTTAAATCTCTGGTTATTAGGGTGGTTATATTATTTTCAAGAGCCGTATAATATTGAATAGCATCTTCAAAGTCTTTAAAATTGGAAGCTAAAGCCAACTGAATAATTTTATCATTAAGTGGCAAGATGGTTATTAAAGGTTTAATTTTTAATAAAACTTGCTTAGCAGTTTCCTTATTGGTTACTCTAGATAAAAGATAATTCATATTCGGAAAAGATAATGCAGAAGCGAAGAGGGTAATTTTTGACTTTTGACTTTTTGAAAATAGCTTTTGTGCAAACTTGCTAAAAGGAGGTCGTGGTGAAACCAAATCCAAAATAATATTTGTATCTAAAAAAAGCTTGTCCATTACTTGTACTTTTCTGTTAAGTATTTAGAATAAGCTTCTTTTTCATCTACCTCACTAATATGCGGCACAATACCTGTTAAGCTTTTTATCAAAGGCGTTATCTCTTCTTCCACCATTGTCTCCATAGATATTTTATCAAAGTAATTGGCAACCAACTTAGACAAGCTAGTGTTTCTTTCTTTTGCATATTTCTTTGCAGATTCAATGATATGCTCGTCTAATTTTATAGTCAATTTAGTATCCATATAGTATTATTTGTACGTACAAATATAAATAATATATACGTATTAATTACAACTAAATAAAAATAATTGAAAATCAAGTACTTAAACAGCGTATTTATACTTGATAAAGCCTATTTCATAGGCATCACTGGTCAGTGCTCAAACTTATTCCTCACTTTCTACGATAGTACCGTAGTCAACTAATAACTCTTCGCCAGAAGCTATATCTCTAATGGCTTCAAACTCTTCCCCTTCATTTAAAGAAATCACATTGGGCGTTTCAGAATGGTTTAAATAAATAACTAGATCCACTAGTTTAAATCCATAGTCGGGTATAAAATAATGGTCTTCATCAAACAAACAGTGATTCTCAATTAAATCCTTTGAATGCTGCGGCAAGACATCTACTTCTTCCTTGCTTACTTTAATCCAATCCCCTACTCCTTTTGAAAAAATATTGCTTGTGCCTTTGGGAATATCTCTAATCGCAAATACCCCAATGCCATGCAGTGGCGATGGCTTTATCATCACATAAGTAGCGTTAGCTAATTCTTTTAATAGGGCTTCTTTATTCATAATAACTTAACTCAGTTTGTTAATGCATTCAAGTAAAGAAGTTTCCCAATGTGGAATAGATAAAGAAAGTTCTTTTTCAATTTTATCTGTAGCTAATACGGAATATCCTGGTCTTTTAGCAGGTGTGGGGAAATCGACAGTAAGTATCGCATTCACTTGACAAGTTAATCCTACAATAGATTGAATTTTTTTACAATAGTCATACCAAGTCGTTTCTCCTTTATTCGCATAATGATAAATACCTTTTATTTCTTTCCCATTATCAAGTGCTGCTATCATTTTCATAGTAGCGTCTGCTAAATCTTTGGCATAAGTAGGTCGTCCTTTTTGGTCTGATACTATATTTAAAACATCTCTTTCCTTCATAAAGCGTATCATAGACTTTACAAAATTATTGCCATGTGTGCTAAATACCCAAGAGGTTCTAATAATAATAGTATTAGGATTAGCGGCAATAGCTAAACGTTCTCCATCGGCCTTAGTAGATCCGTAAAAATTTAAAGGTGCTAATGCAGTCTCTGTTGTATAAGGTGTAGTTGCGTTTCCAGTAAATACATAGTCTGTCGAAAAAGTAATGAAAGGAATTTTTCTTTGATGCGCAATGGCTGCCATCTTTTCTACCGATTGTACATTTACAGCTTGTGCTAATTCTTTTTCTGATTCTGCTTTATCTACTGCAGTATAGGCTGCTGTATTAATAATAGCATCGGGTGCCATTTCATTTATAATAGCTGCAAGTGTATCTGGTTTTGATAAATCAATCACCGTTCTGTCGGTAAAAATAAATTCATATTGCGGGTAGCTTGCTGCCAACTGACCTAATTCCCAACCTAACTGACCATTCGCGCCAGTAACTAAAATTTTTCGCATGTACTTTATTTAGAAATAAACTCCTTGGGTAATTTTGTCCACTCAGAAGGTGGTAAGGATTTAAAATAATCGTATGTTTTTTTCAAACCTTCTGCACGATCTACTTTAGGCTCCCAACCTAATATTTTTTTTGCTTTCGTAATATCGGGTTGTCTTTGTTTTGGATCGTCCACAGGTAAATCTTTGTACACAATTTTAACCGAAGAGCCTGTTAGTTTCAAAACCTCTTCTGCAAAATCTTTTAAACTAATTTCATTGGGGTTACCAATATTTACAGGACTTGAATAGTCACTTAATAATAATCTATAAATGCCTTCTACTAAATCATCTACATAGCAGAAGCTTCTTGTTTGTGAACCATCACCAAACACGGTCATATCCTCACCTCTTAATGCTTGACCAATAAAGGCTGGTAGTGCACGTCCATCATTCAATCGCATTCTTGGACCATAGGTATTGAATATTCTAATAATTCTTGTTTCTACATGGTGAAATGTATGGTAAGCCATGGTTATACTTTCCATATAACGCTTGGCTTCATCATATACACCTCTTGGGCCTACTGGGTTTACATTACCCCAGTACTCCTCTGTTTGAGGATGCACAAGAGGGTCTCCATAGACTTCACTCGTACTTGCCACTAGTATTCTTGCACCTTTTGCTTTGGCCAAGCCTAATAAATTATGCGTTCCCATCGCTCCCACTTTCAAAGTTTGAATAGGAATTTTTAAATAATCGATTGGACTTGCAGGTG
>JBEIIN010000187.1:0-3013 GCA_040380795.1 Sediminibacterium sp.
ATCATGAACAATATGCCAATAAGACCTATTTTTGAAGCCTAAAACAAATAAAATGGCTACTAAAATAACAATTAACAATAACGGGTCAATTAAAGTGTAAGGCGATTTCACTATTGAAGATCGTAGTGGGAATACATACGATTTAGCAGGCAGAGAAGTGATTGGGCTTTGTCGTTGCGGTTTAAGTAAAAATAAAACTTTTTGCGATGGTGCACACAATGGCAACTTCACGCATGAGGCTACTGCTTTTGCGCTTCCTCCTAAAAAAACAGTTTAGTATAAATATTTAAATAGTAGTTTGATCCCTTAAAAATGATCTGACTACTATTTTATAATAATAAATTAAAGTGGTTGAATAAACTCGTTGATTAAAATCGTAATTAACTTTTCAAACTAGCTAAGTCAATTACAAAACGGTATTTCACATCTCCTTTTAACATTCTAGTATAGGCTTCATTGATGCCTTGCATTGGTATAATTTCTATATCTGATACAATATTGTGCTCTGCGCAATAGTCAAGCATCTCTTGTGTTTCTTGCATACCCCCTATACAAGAACCAATCACACTTCTTCTATTAGTGACTAAAGAAAAAGGTTGCACTTTTGGAGATTCTATCGGAAGGCCTACCACCATTAACTTTCCGTTGGTAGCTAATAAATTTAAATAAGTCGTAAAATCGTGGTTTGCAGAAATGGCGTCTAAGATCACATCAAAATAACTATTGTATTTTTTCATAGCATCTGCATCGGTGCTAATTAAAAAATGCGTAGCGCCTAATTTTTTGGCATCGGCTTCTTTAGAAGGAGAAGTACTAATAACAGTTACTTCCGCTCCAAAAGATACTGCGAACTTCACACCCATATGGCCTAGTCCACCTAATCCTACAACAGCTACTTTCATTCCTTTTTTAACCCCTGCAAAAACCAGTGGAGAATAAGTAGTAATTCCTGCACATAATAAAGGAGCCACTGCAGCTAAATCTAATTTAGCAGAAACGTGCAATGTGTAACGTTGGTCAACTACTATTTGTGTTGAATAGCCACCCATGGTAACACCAGTACCGTTTCTTTCCTTCGCATTATATGTACCGGTCATACCTTCTGCACAGTATTGTTCTAAACTCTCTTGACAATTTTTACAAGTTCTGCAACTATCTACCATTACACCCACACCTGCTAAATCGCCAATTTTAAATTTGCTAACACCGCTTCCTACTGCAGTAACCTTACCAACAATTTCATGACCTGGCACCATGGGATAGATAGAACCACCCCATTCGTTTTTAGCTTGATGTAAGTCGCTATGACAAACACCACAGTATAAAATTTCTACTTGAACATCGTTCTCGCCTAAGGTCCTTCTGTCAAAAGAATAAGCTTCTAAAGGGGTTGTAGCATTTAATGCTGCGTATGATTGGGTATTAGGCATGTTTTTATTTTGAATGCTAAAGTTAAGCAGGTTTTATGGAGAACCTTAGTATTTATATATTTTAATCTAAAAATCTTATATTAAATTTAGGCAACATTATACTTCAAACATTTTATATTAATAATATTCTATGATTCAGCCCAGCACCCTCCAATTTTTAAAAGCACTCAAAAAGAATAACAATAGAGAATGGTTTGAGAAAAATAGGCCTAAGTATGAAAATGCAAAACAAGATTATTTAGCATTTGTAACGGAAGTGCTTGAAGGGATCAAGCTAAAAGATAAAACCCTTGAATTTTTAGAACCCAAGCAATGTGTTTTTAGAATTAACAGAGATGTTCGTTTTAGTAAAAACAAGGATCCCTATAAAACCAATTTTGGGGCAAGCTTTAGCAAGGGCGCTAAAAAAGTAGACTGTGCTGGTTATTATTTTCATTTAGAACCTGGAGTCTGTTTTATTGGGGGCGGCTTATGGATGCCCATGGCACCTGAATTAAAAAAGCTAAGACAAGAAATTGATTATTGCTTTAAAGAATTCAAGGGAATCGTGAATGAGAAAAAATTTAAAACTAATTATGGCACTTTAACAGAAACTGATAAATTAGTAAGGCCGCCCAAGGGTTATGAAATAGATAATCCTGCGATTGAATTTTTAAAACTGAAAAGCTTTGTAGCCACTATGGAAATTAGTGATGATGATGTTTTAAATAAAAATCTTGTCAAAAAAGTAATTACTTGTTTTGAATCTATGAAGCCTCTTGTTCATTTTATGAATAAGGCAATTGATTTATAAATAATGCTTGAATTTATTTTAAAATATATTTTTCAGCTAATTGGGTAAAGCTTTCTACTTCTGCTGTTTCCCAGCGTTTATCTTTTTGTAAATAAGTGGCAATAACACTTGCTACCATGGGCGCTAGTTCTATGGCTAGTCTAGCATCTAAAAACAGTAATCTAGTTCTTCTGGCTAAAATATCTTCTATACACATAGCCATTTCATATTTTATGGCGTATACTATCTCGGCTTTTGTAAATGGATATTTAGCATGCATTTTTTCAGCTAATGATGCATCATGTTTCAAAATCTCTTGTATTCTATTTTCTTTTTCAAGCTCATCGCCTATTTTAGTTTCAGCAGTTGTACATTTTTCTTTTTTTAATTTTCCTATAAAGGCGGCATTGTCTACTGCATCAGCGGCCATTTTTCTATAAGTGGTCCATTTACCTCCCGTAATAGTAATAAGCCCACTGGGCGACACAGTTAAATGATGCTCACGTGAAATAAGTGCCGAACTTATTTGAATTTTTTGTTTCACCAATGGACGCAAGCCAACATACACGCTATTAATATCGGTTCTTGTGATGAGTGAATTGCAGTATCTATTAATATGCTTAATAATAAATTCTATTTCTTCTTCTAATGGTATTGGCTCAAATGAAACAGTATCAATAGGAGTATCTGTCGTACCTAGAACCACTTTATCATGCCAAGGCACTGCAAATAATACACGGCCATCATCTGTTTTAGGAATCATCATGGCGTCAATGCCCGGGAAAAATTTCGCATCTATTACTAAATGAAT
>JBEIIN010000188.1:0-2970 GCA_040380795.1 Sediminibacterium sp.
GACATGGACTCGTGTTATATTCAAAACTTACGTTACTTGCTTGCCAAATAAGTAGTCCTTCAAACAAAAACAAAGACAACGATACCCTTGCACTGGCGATCTTATTGAACAAATAAGAAAGGCCACGACCAAGGTTTGCGATGTTCACTTAATGATTGTCTCTCCAGAAAAATATATTACCGCTTTTAAAAAAGCAGGGGCCGATATTCTAACCGTGCACTTTGAAGCTTGCCCTGAATTATCGAATACTCTAGCTCAAATTAAGGCAGAGGGCATGAAGGCAGGTGTGGCTATTAACCCCAATACCGATGCTGAAGTATTAGCTCCTTTTATAAAAGAGATAGACCTTGTATGTGTGATGAGTGTATACCCTGGATTTGGGGGACAGAAATTTATTGAAACTACTTATGAGAAAGTAGTGGCCCTAAAAGAAATAATTACCCAAGCGGGTGCTTCTACCCTTATTGAAATAGATGGTGGCGTGGATGCCAACAATGCAGCAGCCCTTACCAATGCGGGTGCCGATGTACTGGTTGCAGGCACTACTGTATTTAAAGCAGCCGATCCTATAGCCATGATTGCTAATTTAAAACAATCTTAATTTAGAACAGTTAGCTTAGACTTATTGTTAAGTGCTTTACTTAGTTATATAGTGTTTCCTTATTGTTTAGTGTTTCCTTCCTTATTATACCCTCAAGCTTAACCTTATTTTATTAAATGTTTATCTAATGATTAACGTAATGTTATCATTTAAAGTAATGCACATATGTGCGTATTTAATCCTTGTTATTTTCTTTTAGTTAAATTAAATTTATGTTAGACTGAGGAAATAAAATACTAACCCTTTAAATGTTACTACATTGACAGAAACCATCATCAATTTAGAAACCGTTAACCCCATTGAATTCTTTGGCGTTAACAACTCCAAGTTCGACATCTTAAAAAAGAAATTTCCCTTACTAAAAATTCTATCAAGAGGTACTCAAATTAAATTGAGCGGCGCACCAGAACAAATTGATTTAGCCAAAGAAAAAATTGACTTAATCATTCAGTACATGGAACGCAATGGACATTTGAGCGAAAACTATTTCGAGCAAATTTTAGGAGGTGATGATGCCGAAACGATTGACAATTTTATCGACAAAAACCCGAACGATGTATTGGTATTCGGACCAAATGGTAAAACCGTTAGAGCCCGCACTGCCAATCAGAAAAAAATGGTACAGGCTGCCGATAAAAATGATATCATTTTTGCTATTGGACCCGCAGGTACAGGTAAAACTTATACCGCAGTCGCTTTAGCGGTAAGGGCTTTGAAAAATAAATTGGTTAAGAAAATTATTTTAACCAGACCCGCTGTAGAAGCTGGTGAAAATTTAGGATTCTTACCAGGGGATTTAAAAGAAAAAATTGATCCTTACTTAAGACCACTCTATGATGCCTTAGATGATATGATACCTGCCGATAAATTAGGTTATTATATGACTACCCGCACTATTGAGATTGCGCCACTTGCTTATATGAGAGGTAGAACCTTAGATAATGCCTTTATTATTTTGGATGAATCTCAAAATGCCAACGACCTTCAAATTAAAATGTTCTTAACGCGTATTGGAGCTAATGCGAAAGCCATTATTACTGGCGACCCTACCCAAGTAGACTTACCCAGAAACCAAAAAAGTGGATTGGAAAAAGCCTCTCGTATTTTACAAAATATTGAAGGCATTGCCCATATTCAATTAGATGAGGAGGATGTGGTAAGACATAAATTGGTAAAAGCTATTATTAAAGCCTATGATAAGGAAAGAGAAAACGAGACGGAGAACTCTTACCATCGTTAAGGCCTATCTTCCTATCGTTCGTCTAAGTTATTAGAATAGAAAATTAAGATACCTCGTTCCGAATTTCGGGACGGGGTATTTTTTTGTTTTCAACTGATATAATATGTAATTTTATAGCAATGTCTTTAGAAAATTTACAGCAATTTACTGTGGGGGTCGAAGAGGAGTATATGGTACTTGACCCTGCTACGAAGGAATTAAAAAGCCATCAGCAGCAGATTGTAAATGAAGGCCAGAAGAAATTTAAAGAAAAGATTAAGGCCGAAATGCATCAGGCAGTGGTGGAAGTAGGCACTGGTATATGTAAAAATGTAGATGAAGTTTTTGAGGAGGTATTGGCCTTAAGAACACATGTATCAGAAGTAGCGAATGGACTTGGTTTTAGCATTGGCGCTTCAGGCACCCACCCTTTTAGTTTATGGGAAACACAATTGGTTTCGGACCAGTCCAGGTACCAAGCAATATTAAACGAATTACAACAAGCCGCAAGAAGTAATTTAATTTTTGGATTACATGTGCATGTAGGCATTGAAGACAGAAGCATGGCCATGCAAATTGCGAACACTGCCAGGTATTTTTTACCGCATATTTATGCATTAAGTACGAATTCTCCTTTTTGGGAAACGCGTAATACAGGATATAAATCTTATAGAAGTAAAGTCTTTGATAAATTCCCAAGAACTGGTATTCCCGATACTTTTGAAAGTATCGAAGCTTATGAAAAGTTTATTCAACTACTTATAAAAACCAATTGCATAGACGATGGTAAAAAAATTTGGTGGGACTTACGCGTACACCCTGTTTTTAATACAGTTGAATTTAGAATTTGCGATGTACCTATGACCATTCAGGAAACCATTACTATTGCTGCTTTCTTTCAGGCTATCTGCGCTAAAATATATTCACTAAGAAGACAAAATATAAATTTCATCAACTATCAACGTGCACTTATTAATGAAAATAAATGGCGTGCCAGCCGTTATGGTATTGAAGGAAAATTAATTGACTTTGGAAAAGAAAAAGAAGTACCAGTTCAAGATTTAATACTAGAATTACTAGACTTTGTTGATTCAGTCATAGATGAACTAGGTAGTCGAAAACATTTGGAAAAAGTAAAGGATATATTTAC
>JBEIIN010000189.1:0-2928 GCA_040380795.1 Sediminibacterium sp.
AGTATTATTTTAAATTCTACTTTAAATACTTTAGAAGGTTTTGGTAATGTGCATATCAATGATGCCGACAGCGTGCATACTTATTCATCTTATTTAAAATACTTAGGTGCTACCAAAAAAGCATTTTTACGTAAAAAAGTAAAACTCACCGATGGCAAAGGCGTATTAACCACCGATTCATTAGACTATGATGTGAATGCTAAGTTAGGTAGCTTTAAAAATGGTGGTAAGCTAGTAAGAAACAAAACTGTACTCACAAGTACTGAAGGTTTATACTACGGCGAAACAAGAGATGTGATATTTAGACAAAAAGTGGAGTTAATAGATCCAGAAAATAATATTATTACCGATACCCTAGAATACAATACCTACTCTCAACTCACTAACTTTTTAAGCCCCACTAAAATTATAACAGGTAGCAGGGTTATTAGTACTAGCAATGGTAATTACAATACGGGTACTAGAAAGGGTTACATGTATGATAGGTCAAATATTGACGACAGTACTTATCATTTTATAGCCGATGAAATGGCGGTAGATGATTCACTTGAAATGGGGGAATTTAAAGGCAATGCCATTTACACTTCTAAGGATACCTTGGGTTTTGACTTAATGGCTAATAATATTAAGGCCAATAAACAAAAAAGCACTTTCTTAGCTACAGAAAATCCTCTTCTTTTAATCAAACAAAAACAAGACACTCTATATATTGCAGCAGATACTTTATATGCCGGTAAAATTTCTGATTTAAAAAGAATAATACCCAATGCAAGAGATTCAGTGGGCATTATTACCGATACCACATTAGATAAATACTTTGAAGCCTATCATAATGTAAAAATATATTCCGATTCACTTCAAGGCAAGGCAGATAGCTTATTTTATTCCTTAAGTGATTCTACCATAAGACTTATCTCCGACCCTATCATATGGGCTAATGATAATCAAATTACAGGCGATACACTTTACTTGTTTGTAAAGAATAAAAAACCAGAGCAGTTATATGTATTTGAAAACGCTTTTGCTATTAATAAAATTGATACCACTAATTATTATAACCAACTAAAAGGCAATAAGCTCAATGTATGGTTTGAAGAGGGCGAGATTCACAAAATGAGTGCTAAAGGCAATGCTGAGAATGTATATTTCCCTTTAGACAATGATAAATCCTTTATAGGAGTTAACCATTCCAATGCCCAGATTATTGAAGTGTATTTTGAAAATACAGAGCCTGCTAAAGTAGTTTTCAAAAACCAACTCATAGGAAAAATGACACCTCTTAATAAAACGCCTAAAGAAGAATTAATTATTAAAGGATTTAAATGGCAAGAAAGCTTAAGACCTAAGAGTAAGTATGAGCTTATGAAGTCTCCTGTTACATTGAATGCATCTACTGCTAATTAAAATTATTAACCCTCTTTTTCCATCATTAAATAGGCTTTAATAAAGCCATCAATTTCTCCGTCCATGACTGGGCCAATATTTCCTACTTCAAAATCGGTTCGGTGATCCTTGATCATTTTATAGGGATGAAAAACATAAGATCGTATTTGACTACCCCACTCTATTTTTTTCTTGTTGGCATTAGAAGCATTTAAAGCTTCTTGTTTTTTACGCATTTCTTCTTCATACAATCTGCTTTTCAACATCTTCATAGCAATCTCTCTATTCTCTCCCTGGGTTCTTGATTGTTGGCATTCTACAATAATACCTGAAGCATGTCTTAATCTTACAGCTGTTTCTACTTTATTTACGTTCTGCCCTCCTTTACCACCACTTCTATAAAATTCCCATTCAATATCGGCGGGGTTTACTATAATTTCAATAGTATCGTCAATTAAAGGATATACATATACAGAAGCAAAAGATGTATGTCTTCTTGCATTGCTATCGAATGGTGAAATTCTCACTAAACGGTGTACCCCCGATTCTGCTTTTAAAAACCCATAAGCAAAGGGCCCATCAAATTGTAAAGTAGCCGATTTTATACCTGCGCCATCTCCTTCTTGATAATCAATGGAGCTTACAGTCCAACCTTGCTTCTCTCCATACATGGTATACATACGCAGTAACATCTCTGCCCAGTCCTGACTTTCAGTACCACCAGCACCTGGATTAATTTGTAAAATAGCGGGTAGTTCGTCTTCGGGTTTATTTAAAGTACTTTTAAATTCTGCTTCTTCAATAAAAACAGTGGCTTTCTGAAAAGCTTCCTGCGTTTCAATTTCTGTTGCATCGCCCGCTTTCCAAAAATCAAATAGTACTACAAAATCTTCTAAATGGGATTCTACATTTTGATACATATGTATCCAATACTCATTCAACTTAATCTCCTTCATGGTACTCGTCGCACGCGTGTTGTCATCCCAAAAACCTGGAGACAAGGACAATTGTTTGTCAGTCGCTACTTTGTATAATCTGTTATCGACGTCAAAGAAACCTCCTTAGGACACTTACTTGGTCCTTCATACGCTTTATCTGTTCTATAGTCATGTATGATCAAGTTTACGTTTCACTCTTTAAAAGAATGAAAACTGATTTTAAAAAATACTACAAGCCTCATAAGCCGGATTCTGTTTCTAAACTATCATTTATCTAGCCCCAACATTGCTGTTGGAGTCTTGCTGCCTACCCTGGAACTTGAACGAGTCGTTCTTAAGCGCTCCTTTACGTGGCATTACAGCACCCAAGGTTTACCCTATAAAACAATTACTTGTCTTATCCGTGCGCTTTTACCGCACGTTTTCACCTTTTCCTCTTGCGAGGTAGTTATTTTCTGTGGCACTTTCTCTGTCCCAATAAATTGGAACGCCGGCTATTCACCGGTGGGTTACCCTATGCTGTCCGGACTTTCCTTGGTAATTGCTTACCACGATAGCTCGGGTTTGTAGTAAGGCAAAGGTAAGTAATTAAAATTTGACAAGATAT
>JBEIIN010000190.1:0-2901 GCA_040380795.1 Sediminibacterium sp.
CCTGCTATAACATGGAAGCAAAAATTACTTACTGAAAAAGATCCAGTAACAATAGCACAAGCAGACATTGCTTTGGCTAGGATGGGAGAAAAAACTGAAAAAGATAATTTATTAAAGGCTTTAAGTGCTATTGATTTTTCTAAAATATCGGAGTCCAAGCAACTAGATGTTTTAAGAGCAATTGAATTAATATTAATACGCTTGGGTAAACCAAGTGGGGAATTAAAAAATGAATTAATTGCTGTACTAGATAAACAATATCCAGCAGCCACTAATAATTTAAATAGGTCGCTTAGTAAAATTATGGTGTACATGGATGCACCCACTGTGGTTGCTAAAACAATGGAACTTATGCAGGTGGCCAAAGACGATCCGAATGATCAAAAAACATTTACAGAATCTACCGATCTTATTCTTAGAAATCCTCAGTACGGATTAGATATTGCTAAAATGTTGGCCAATGTACCTCCTCAGCAACAAACTTATTTTGCTACAGTGCTTAGTCATGCAAAAATTGGTTGGACGCCTGCATTGCAAGAAACTTATTTTAAATGGTTTTATACAGCCTTTGGCTATAAAGGAGGAGTGAGCTTTATTGGCTTTCTTAATTTAATTAGAAAGGACGCTTTAAAAAATGTTTCAAAAAATACATTTGCCTATTACAATACTTTATCAGGAGATTCAATTGTAAATAGAGCCATGATGGGCTTGAAAGAAAATATTAAACAAGCAAAAGGTCCAGGAAGAGATTGGGAAGTAGATACTGCTTTAGTATATGTAAAAGATGGTTTAACGAATAGAGATTTTGAAAATGGCAAGGCCATGTTCTCTACAACACTTTGTTCTTCATGTCATGCGATGGGAGGGGAAGGTGGTGTGTCTGGTCCAAATCTGACACAAGTTGGAACAAGATTCTCTTATAAGGATATGCTCACTGCAATCATAGAACCTAATAAAAGTATTTCAGATCAATTTGGATCAACAGTGTTTTATCTTAAAAAAGGAGGCTCTATTGTTGGAAAATTAATTAGTGAGGATGGCACTAAGTATGTGATAGCGCAAAATCCTTTTGCTATGCAAAACACAAAAGACGTTCTAAAGAAAGACGTGACTCGCACAAGAGTTTCCGAGATATCACCCATGTTGCCTGGCTTAATTAATAGTTTAAACGCAGAAGAATTAAAAGATTTGCTTGCCTATTTAAAATCGGGAGGTAATCCAAAGGATAAGATGTTTAGTTCGAAGAAATAAGGCTTAATGACTTTAAATGAAAAAACGCCCCTGAGTGCTCGGGGGCGTTTTTTCATTTATACTATTTCTAATAATAAATCAGCGTCAATTTTTAATACTTTATGTATCCCTTTTAAAAAAGAAATATCGGCCTTACGTCTGCCAGTTAAAATTTCTGAGACTTTCGATTTAGCCAAGCCCATCTCTTCGGCTAATTTTGCTTGAGTCATCTTATTTTCAAATAGTTTAAGTTCAACTAATTCAGAAATAGTTTCGGGTTCTTTAAATGGCTTAAGTCCTAATATATTTTCTTCATATAATTCTGCAGCCATTGCCATTTTAGATAATTTTGACGATTCTATTTTAGTAAGCTTCCCTTCTCCTTTATTCATCAAATTGTAAATCTCTACCATCATTTCATGGTATTCTTTTTTTGATTTTATTTCTATTTTCATTTTATAAAATTAGAATATTATTCTGAATATTAGATTATTATTCTAATATTAGATCTTGTTACTTTCTCAATAGTAGCAGTTTTATGAATGGGGAATTAGCGTATTTATACTTGATTCAGGGATAATCGGCGGTATTTTATATCTTGTTTCGCGTCTGCGCATAAAAAAAGCTCCGACTTACGTCGAAGCTTTGTGAACTGGCTGGGACTCGAACCCAGGGCCCATACATTAAAAGTGTATTGCTCTACCAACTGAGCTACCAATTCTAACCGCCCTTTTTAGGGGAGTGCAAAAATAAGCATTAATGAAAACTATCCAAATAAAAGGGGGTATTTATTTTCCCCACTCAAAACCCTTCTAAGTCGTTCATCTACAAATAAGAATTATATTTGTAGAAACTCTAAAAGATGTCCAATTTCACAGACAAAATTGTGGTTATAACTGGTGGTTCTGATGGCATCGGAAAGGCTTTGGTGGCGCAGTTTTTGGCATTGGGTGCAAAAGTGGCTACTTGTGGTAGAAATGAAAATAAACTCTCTTTATTAGCTACAGAATTTCCTTCTTCCAATTTATATACAGCGCAAGTTGATGTGAGTAAACAAGAGCAATCGGAAGCATTTATCAAGCAAGTTGTTGATAACTGGGGCAGAATAGATGTTTTAATAAATAATGCAGGTATTTCCATGAGGGCCTTGGTTTCTGAGGTTTCGGTGCAAACCTTGCATAATGTAATGGATATTAACTTTTGGGGCACGGTCTATTGCACAAAGGCTGCCCTTCCTTCTATTCAGCAAAATAAGGGGGTAATTGTAGGTGTTTCTTCAATTGCAGGGTATAGAGGGCTTCCGGGAAGAAGCGGGTATTCTGCCTCTAAATTTGCCTTGAACGGTTGGTTGGAAGCCTTGAAAACGGAACTCTATGCATCTGGTACCCATGTAATGTGGGTTTGCCCTGGTTTCACTACTTCCAATATTCGAAATGCAGCCTTGGATAAGAACGCCAATGCACAAGGAGAATCTCCCATGGATGAGGGTTCAATGATGAGCTCAGAGGAATGTGCAACGCATATTATTCATGCTATTGAAAAAAGGAAACGTAGTTTGGTGCTTACTTTTACAGGCAAGCGTACCGTATTTATGAATAAATTTTTCCCAGCCTGGGCCGATAAATTAGTGCATCAATTTTTCTTTAAAGAGGGCAGGCTAGTGAAATAGAA
>JBEIIN010000191.1:0-2892 GCA_040380795.1 Sediminibacterium sp.
ATCCGGAACATTGAATTATGCTTTTGCTGTAGGTGGCTTCTTACAAAAAGATAAAGTGTTTGAACCTGATCAAATGCACTTTACAGGGAATCAAGTTATATTATCGGGGCCTTTTACCGAGTCTTTTCAACTAGCACCTTATTATAAGTTTAGTAATACTGCCTCATTGTATGGTACAGGGCATATAGAATACCATTTGAATGGGCTTATCACCAATAAAATACCTGGGTTTAAAAAACTAAATTGGTTTTTAGTAGCAGGTGCAAATAGTCTACTAATGGAAACGGATAATTATTACTTGGAATACTTTGCAGGCTTAGAAAATATTTTTAAAGTGATTAGAGTAGATTATATCCGTTCAATTGAAAAAGGAGGCATGTCCAATAATGGGATCAGACTAGTCATGCCAATTATTAGATAATACCTTTTTAATGTATGATTTTTATCATCGTTTTTATAGGTTTTAAAGGCCAATTCCGTTTCAAATACGATCATGAATCAAACGCACATGACGATTATAAGTAGTATATTTAGTTATCCTAAATATACATTCTATGAAAAAGTATTTTCTTCTTCTACTCGCAGGTATGCCCTTTTTGTCTTTTGCCCAAATAATTGACTCTACTTGGGTAGTGAACAACTATACCAAAACAGAAACCATGGTACCCATGCGTGATGGTACCAAGTTATTTACCACGATCTATGCACCCAAGGACAATACAGAAAAGCATCCAATCCTTTTAGAAAGAACCCCATACTCTTGTGCACCATACGGCGAAAATATTTTTCGACCTTTCTGGTATTCACCTAGAAGATACTTTTTAAAAGAAAACTACATAGTTGTTATGCAGGATGTACGTGGTCGTTGGATGAGTGAAGGAGTTTTTGAAGATGTAAGACCATATATTCCAAATAAAAAACTAGCTCAAGTTGATGAAGCAACAGACACATATGATGCCATTGATTGGATGGTTAAAAATATAAACAATAACAACGGCAATGTGGGTGTGTTTGGGATATCTTACCCTGGTTTCTATGCCACATTAGCTTCCCTAAGTAATCATCCTGCATTAAAAGCAGTAAGTCCTCAGGCACCAGTAACAGAATGGTTTATTGGAGACGATTTTCACCACAATGGTGCATTCATGTTAGCCGATGGATTTGCTTTTTATTCAGGATTTGGAAAGCCAAGACCTAAGCCTACCACTATTGGTCCTAAAGGATTTAATTTCACTAACCCGGACAACTTCGACTTTTATTTACAAACAGGTGCTATTACCAATTTTACAAAATTGATGGGCGACAGTATCAAATTCTGGAACGATTTAATGGCGCATCCTAATTATGATGAATTTTGGCAAGTTAGAGATGCAAGAAGAAATGTACAAGACATCAATCCCAATATTGCAACGCTTGTTGTAGGTGGTTTATATGATGCAGAAGATTGTTTTGGTGCTTGGAATTTATACAAAGCCATCGAAAGCAAAGCAAAGAATAATAATAAAATAGTAATGGGTCCTTGGTACCATGGACAATGGGCAAGCAATGATGGTACGCAATTAGGAAATGTGCAATGGGGTAGTAATACCAGCGAGTGGTATGGTAAAAATATTGAACTGCCTTTCTTTAATTTTTATTTGAAAAATAAAGGAAGCATTGAGCAAATTAAAGAAGCCAATATCTTTTTCTCTGGCAGTAATGAATGGAGACAACTACCAAGTTGGCCAGTGGCTGATATGAAAATGCAATCTTATTTTTTAAGTAATAATGGAAATTTAAAAGCAGGTAATAAAGCAACAACTGTTTCAGGTTATGAAGAATATATTAGCGACCCCGCTAAACCTGTCCCTTATATTTCGGATAACTATATGATGAAAAGCAAGCCTGCTAGACATTACAGAGAATACATGGATGATGATCAAAAGTTTACTTCGAGAAGGACCGATGTGCTAGTGTATAAAACAGCTGTATTAACCGAAGACTTAACATTAGGTGGACCTGTTGTTGCAGACTTAATGGTAGCCATGTCGGGTACTGATGCCGATTTTGTGGTAAAGTTAATTGACGTTTACCCTGATAATTTTGAATACGAAGCCAATAAGAAGGACTACTTAATGAGTGGGTACCAACAACTAGTTAGAGGTGAGATCATGAGAGGTAAATACAGAAATAGTTTCGAAAAGCCTGAAGCCTTTGTACCGAATAAACCTACAGCAGTTAAGTTTACCCTGCCTGATATTGCACATACATTCAAGAAAGGACACCGCATGATGATTCAAATTCAAAGTAGCTGGTTCCCTTTGGTGGATAGAAACCCACAACAGTTCATGAATATTTATGAAGCAAAAGATAGTGACTTTAAAAAAGCGACTATCCGTATTTATCATGATGCCTCTGTGATTCAGTTGCCAGTGTTAAAGAATTAATTGTTGAAAGCTTTAGTATAATTTTTTTAAGTGAAAACAGTTTATTATTTTTTAATAATTATATTGCTTTTTAATAAAGCAGCTGCTCAGGATAAGCCTTTACAAACATTACGCGGCTCAACCATTGATAAGTCTATCAAAACGGCTCTAAGTGGGGCAACAATTGAGCTTATTGGTGATAATAATAAAAAAACAATTTCCAATAAGGATGGGACTTTTAAGTTTGATTTTATCCCAGTTGGCAGATACAGCATCAGAATTTTATATATAGGCTATAAAACCATCACCATTCCTAATATAGCGATTGAATCAGGTAAAGAAACTTATTTGAATGTTGAGTTGGAAGAAGATATCAATAACAATAAGGAAGTTGTTGTACAGAGTGGTCAAAATAAAACAAGACCATTGAATGATGCCGCATTAGTGAGTGGTAGAATGTTTAGTGTTGAAGAAACAAGAAGGTTTG
>JBEIIN010000192.1:0-2831 GCA_040380795.1 Sediminibacterium sp.
CTATGAATTTCTCACCACCCCGACTAATAGTTTGAAACAACAAATTATTTCTGTATCCAATAATAAGAGATCCGAGTAATGTTTCTTTAATTATCTTTAACATTGCTTCAGTTTTGCCTGTGCCGAGTCCGCTTTTAACAGCGATGATTGCATTATGCTTTGGCATATCATCGGGGAATTCAAACTGTTCCTGGTGGATTTTTTTAACAGCTTTGAAAACTCGATTGTTTAACCAGTTTTTCCAATTAAGATCATCAAAAATCTTTTGTCTTTCTTCTTTAGTTTCGTATCCTAAAAGTTTATTAATTTTTCGGATGCACGCTTTTTCACCGCCTGCAAATTTAGCCGCAGGTTGGCAATTTTCAATATTAATAGACTTGAGAATATAGTTTATTCTCTTATCATGAAAGCCTAAATTAGAACCCGCTTGTCTAATGATATCCTGGGGATTTTGGGAATAGTTAAGGTTGTGAGCATTTAACCAATTAGCCCAGCCTAACAGGTCTTTAGCTGCTTTATTGAATAAAGCCGATCTATCTTCAGAGTCGTTATTTTTTCCTTCTAAAGTTGCCTTATTTTCTTTCGTAACACACTCTAGCAAGTTGATGTATTCGCTGCTGACAGGAATATCAAATTTAATGGGAGTAATTACCGCAGGAATAACAACAGGCTTGGAAACAATAGAGAAAATACCAATTGATTCTAATGACGCTATTTGTGGCAATAACCGGGGTCGGTTAATATTTTCGTAGGATTTACCACTAGACCCGATTGTCGGAGCTAGAACGGTAAAGCGACCGCTTCCCAGTGCCTCCCCGACGTGATCACCGTTGGCTGATAGTTTGAAGTTAGTAAAATCCTTTTTGGTAGCAAGAGTCACGCCTATTCTGTAGCCACCTGACTGTGTTTTCTCAAGCCAAGCGCTATTTAAAATAGGATTATTTTCCAATAACTCTTCATACGCTCGATCACAATCATTCTGATTAGCAAATTTATTGCTATCAAGGTCAATCCATACAATAGAATCATTGCCTAGAGTGCCGATACCCGTTAACGGATTACAGAACCACAATTGCAATTCTGACTCTGTGGGAAGTGTATTCTGGTATTTAGAATGATTTACCAGATGTGGTATCCCATTAGCATCTAAATAGCTTGGGTTTTTACCCGTAAATAAAGGTACTGGCGTAACACCATCTTTCTGGTACTGTATATTACCTTTAGAGTCTTTTTTAGGATATTTAAACGGGTCTTGCCGGGGTGCAACGGGTAACGGAGATAACCCTAAGCTATGGAGTAGCTTTATTACTTGCTTTCTTTCTTCAATATAGGAGTGTAACATCTTAAAATTCTCCTATATTGCTAGAATTGGAAACTTGTAAAAATCTATACTCAGGCTTACTTACCCATTGAACATGAAGATTACAGCAAGCGCATTTAATCTCTGCGGCATGGACAGTATCAGGTCGTGGTCTTATCCACAATTTACCGTTACTTAAACAGCGCGGACACTTGATTATTGTGGATGATAATGCTATACTTGAAGAGTATTTAAATGGTTTATGTTGTAATTCACTACTCGCTTTTTCAAATAAATTTAATTGCTTCATTCCTGGCTTCACTCCTATTTTGTAGATTAAGTAGTGAAGCTTATTTTTTTTATGTATCCTTCTACACTTAATAAAATTCAGTATTGGCTATAATAATACTGCTATTATTTTGTGTTATTGTTGTGAAAGAAATAATTAAAACAAATTCATGAAGCCCGGTATTTCGGTGGCTTGTGGTAAAGGTTACTAGTCTTTACCGAATTTAATCTTTCTTCCACATCAACGAACGAAGGATTACAAAAAAAACAAGCTTCGTTTGCTGGCTTTTTTTTGTATAAATCTAGTCTACCATGTCTTTTTGACAACCTCAAAAATCGCATCGAATTTTATAAGCCTTACTGGGTAAGGGTTTTAAGCCGCGCCGATTGTAACGGTTTCCTGAGACAATAAATATCTGTTTTTTCCCTCTCTTATATAGATATTCTTATCATCTACCTCGATATAAGCAAAGCTAGATTTATCATTATGCGTTGCAAAAGTCTGTAATGCTTTTGTTAACGCGCCCCAATAAGTTTTTACTAAATTTGGAAACATTTTAGTTTTATTGATCTCTTCTAGGGCTTGAATAAGTCGGTATAGATGGGGTTCGGTTTCTTGTGAGTGTGGGTTCTCACGGCACTTGTAGCAATCTATTATTTCTTGTCTTAAGTATGATAGGTAAGCTTTTTTTCCTCCAGATGGGTTAAGCAGTCCACATAAATCTTTATATTTAAGTTCCCAGCATATAGAGTCGAACCATACAGCAGCGTTCGGGTAATGTTTACCTATGGGGTGTACTGCGTGTACTTCTATACATAGATTGAGAATAGCTAGTAATACATCTCCCATCGGTTCGCAGTTTGTATACGCTTTTTGTCTAGGGATTTTATGTGACCTATTCCACTTCTTTTTATACACCCATTGCAGAAAAATACTCCACTCACCTTCTAGGATCTGGGTGAGTAATTCGGCTTGGCTGGTAAGTTTGCCAAGCCGGAGGAATTTACTTTGTATGCTTTGCAGTGCCGAATCCCAGGGTTCTGTAGTCGAGTTGACTGGTAATGGTTCAATAGTTGCTATGTTGACCTTTTTAACCTTTAACATGGCTTATTAGTAGTATATAGATGATTACTATAGATTTTTCTCTATACATCCAATCCATAGAGTTTTATCTATAGTAACCATTGGAAACAGCGTTAATCCTTTTTCTCTTTATCTTGCTTAAACCAGGGATGATTTAAG
>JBEIIN010000193.1:0-2797 GCA_040380795.1 Sediminibacterium sp.
AAAGTCCTTAGAAATCTAAGGGCTTTTTTATTAGAAAAAATCATTAGAGAAAAATTAAAATGGGTCTTAAATTTTCTTTAGACCCATTTTAATTACTGGCCTAAAATGTAGGCAAATATCAACGGCACTACACTGGTAGCATCACTCTCTACAATAAACTTAGGTGTATGAATATCTAATTTACCCCAGGTAATTTTTTCATTCGGTACGGCGCCTGAATAAGAACCATAAGAGGTAGTACTATCGCTAATTTGACAGAAATAACTCCAGAAAGGCACATCATGCCATTCTAAGTCTTGGTACATCATTGGCACTACACATATTGGGAAATCACCGGCGATACCACCACCCACTTGGAAAAATCCAACACCCTTTCCACCACTATTCGCACGGTACCATTCTGTTAGTTGCACCATATATTCAATACCGTTTTTAACCGTACTTGCTTTTAATTCATTTTTAATCACATAGCTTGCAAAAATATTTCCAGTCGTGCTGTCTTCCCAACCTGGTACGACAATTGGAATATTCTTTTTAGCCGCAGCAACTATCCAACTGTCTTTAGGATCTATCTCATAATATTGCTCTAACTCTCCACTCAATACAACTTGATATAAAAATTCATGTGGAAAATAACGCTCGCCTTTTGCTTCAGCTTGCTTCCAATACTTCACAATATGTTTTTGTAATCTTCTAAAGGCTTCCTCTTCTGGAATACAAGTATCGGTTACACGGTTGTAATGATTCTCTAGTAAATCCCACTCGTCCTGTGGTGTTAAGTCACGGTAATTAGGAACACGCTTATAATGGCTATGCGCCACTAAGTTCATCACATCTTCTTCAAGGTTCGCACCCGTACAGCTAATGATAGCAATTTTATCTTGACGAATCATTTCAGCCAAGCTAATACCTAATTCGGCGGTGCTCATAGCACCTGCTAAACTTACTAGCATTTTACCCCCTTCCAAAAGGTGGGTTTCATAGCCTTTAGCAGCGTCTACCAGGGCAGCAGCATTGAAATGTCTATAATGATGTTCTACAAATTTTGAAATTGGACCTTTGCTCATTTTTTTCGATTTGAAGCAAAAGTAAATTTTTTTGTGGACATAGCGTATTATTGATTAAAACCGAATAAATAGTAACTTTAAGCCTCAAGCGGGCTTTATGAATAATAAAAAAATGGTACTCTTTTATGTGCTCTTATTAATTGGGATTCCATTTATCTATGCAGCTTATTTATACCCTAGTTTACCTGAAATTATCCCTACCCATTTTAATATTAAGGGCGAGGCGGATGGTTTTGGCGGGAAGGACAGTATTTATTTAGGGCCTAGTATAATGGGGATAGCTAGTTTATTTACTTATTTCTTTTTGACCTATATAAAAAAAATTGATCCCAAAAGAAGTGAGCAAATGGAAGATGGCTTATTTCAAAAGTTTGGATTTTTCACCGTTTTATTTTTAAGCGCATTAAGCATAGTCATTTTATACGCTACCTCACACCAAGGTATTTCAATAGAAAAATTATTGTTCCCCGTAATAGGTTTGGCTTTTGCTGGTATGGGTTTGTATATGCCCAATTTAAAACAAAACTATTTTGCAGGCTTTAAACTACCCTGGACTCTAGATAATGTAGATAATTGGAATGCCACACATAAAATAGCAGGTAAGGTATGGTTATACGGAGGTGTCATTCAATTTTTTGCTGGCATCGTCTTTAGCTCAGTATCTTCTTTTATTATTTTTTTTATAGCCATGGTGGTGATGGTACTAGTACCCACTATTTATTCTTATAGAATGTTTAAAAATGGAAATAAGCTTTCCTAATAAATAATACTTTTGAAATATATGGAATAGAATAGAATTAAATGAAATTTAGAAAAATAAAATAATAAAATACTTTTTAAAAAACTTAAAAATTACAAATGAAACTAGCTACAAAATATATTCACGCAGGTGCACATCCCGATCCAAGCACAGGCGCCATCATGACGCCTATTTATCAAACCTCTACCTATGTGCAATCCGCGCCTGGCGTACATCAGGGCTATGAGTATGCAAGAAGTCAGAACCCTACAAGATTTGCTTTGGAAGAAGCTTTTGCAGTGATTGAAAATGGAAAATTTGGATTGGCCTTTGCAAGTGGTGTTGCAGCAACAGATGCAGTCATGCGTTTACTAGTGCCAGGAGACGAAGTGGTCGCAGCCCATGATATGTATGGAGGTTCTTTCAGGTTATTTTCAAAAGTACATGAGAAGATGGGCATCAAATTTATTTATGTAGATACCTCCGATGCAACGAATGTAGAAAAAGCCATGACCCCTGCTACTAAATTAATTTGGTTAGAAACACCTACTAATCCACTAATGAATATTACAGACATTGAAGCAGTAGCTACTATTGGTAAAAAACATAATTGCATGGTTTGTGTAGACAATACATTCGCCTCTCCTTACTTACAAAACCCACTTGATTTTGGTGCTACTATTGTAATGCATTCTGCTACTAAATATTTAGGAGGGCATAGTGATGTCATTCAAGGTTGTTTAGTGATGAATGATCAGGCCTTGAGAGATCAATTATATTTTATTCAAAAAAGTACAGGTGCTGTGCCAGGCCCTCAAGATTGTTTTTTAGTATTAAGAGGTATTAAAACATTGCATGTAAGAATGCAAAGACATTGCGAGAATGGCGAAAAAGTAGCCACCTATTTACGTCAACATCCTAAAGTAGGAAAAGTTTACTGGTGTGGGTTTGCAGACCATCACAACCATGACATTGCTAAAAAACAAATGCG
>JBEIIN010000194.1:0-2792 GCA_040380795.1 Sediminibacterium sp.
CAGCACTTATTTTTGCAGATGAACCAACGGGTAATTTAGATAGCGAGAATGCAAACGCTTTGCATCAACTTTTTATTCGTTTAAGAAATGAAATGAATCAAAGTTTTTTAATAGTAACGCACAATGAATCGTTGGCTACTATGAGCAATCGTAGTTTGACAATGAAAGACGGGAAGTTTTTATAAAATTATACCCTTGGTTTCCAAGGAGAATCTGGCACTCCATTCAAATGACCTATATATCTTGACAAGACAAATAAGTAATCACTTAGTCTGTTCAAGTATTTTATGACCATGGGTTCTACAAATAAATCTTCTTCTTGTAAATTAACGCACCAACGCTCTGCACGACGACAAACACAACGCGCAATATGTGCAGTAGAAATAGCTTGATGTCCACCAGGTAATATAAAAGATTTCATCGGTTCCAAGACTTCATTCATCTTATCCATTAAAGATTCTAAATAAGCAATATCTTCTTCTTTTAAATCGGGTATTTTTAATGAAGGTTCTTTATCTGGATCACAGGCTAAAGAAGAGCCTACGGTAAACAATCTGTCCTGCACTTCTTTTAAAACAGTTTTAATTTCTTCATGGGTAAGTAGGTCACTTAATAATCCAATAAATGAATTTAGCTCGTCCACTGTACCATATGATTCAATACGAATATGACTTTTAGGAACACGGGTGCCTCCTATTAATGATGTACTACCTAAATCGCCTGCTTTTGTATAAATTTTCATAATGCTTATATAAACCCAGCTTTAAAAATCTGTAAAAGACTCCTGGGTTTTGATATTAACAAAACTAATAAAATAAAGTTCAAATAAATAAGCTAGAAATGAGAAACATTCTTATTCAAGGTATCGGTTTCCACATGACCGTCTCTTAAACGTACCACTCTATGTGCATAATGAGCAATGTCTTCCTCGTGGGTGACTAGTATGACCGTATTACCTGAAGAATGTATTTTTCCAAAAAGCTCCATAACTTCCACTGAAGTTTTAGAGTCAAGGTTACCTGTGGGTTCATCTGCTAATAAAATAGAAGGGTTATTGACCAAGGCGCGTGCAATCGCTACACGTTGAATTTGACCTCCACTTAATTCATTGGATTTATGATGGCTTCTATCTGCCAAGCCTACTTTTTCAAGTGCCACCAAGGCTCTATCTAATCTATCTTTTTTGGAAATGCCTGCATATACTAAAGGAAGTGCTACGTTTTCAGCAGCAGATAATCTTGGAAGTAAATTAAATTGTTGGAAGACGAAACCAATTTCCATATTTCTAATACCTGCCAATTCATCATCGGTCATCTTGCTTACATCATGTCCATTCAAATTATACATACCGCTTGTAGGAGAATCTAAACAACCCAAGATATTCATAAGCGTACTCTTACCACTGCCCGATGGACCCATTAAAGCCACGTATTCATTTTTTAAAATATCAAGGTTAATGCCCTTTAATACTGGAATGGCCTGACCCGCCATGAAATAACTTTTTTCAAGATCTCTTAATTCAATAACTGATGACATAGTATATTATTTACTTATTACTTTCGGTACTTTAAAGAATGCTCCGTCTGTATCCGGCGCATTTTGCAAGGCCTCTTCTCTAGAAATAGAACCCTTCACCTCATCTTCGCGCAACACATTTTTAGCATCCCCCATATGCATTAAAGGGGCAATACCTGTGGTGTCTAATTCATTTAGCTTTTCAACAAATCCTACTAAATCCTGCATATCAGCCACTAATTTATCCATTTTTTCAGGAGCTACATTCAACCTCGATAAATGGGCCAAATGGCTAACTAATTTACTATCAACTTGCATAATACAAATGTAGTTCAAAGCCCCCTACCTACAAGGCGCATTTGTTAAAAGGTCAAATGACGCAACCAGTGGCAAAAAAAATACCCGAAAATGGAAAGTTTTTTTGAAAATAGTTGCATAACTAACTAATTTTACAAAAATGCTTTATATATGCAACGTTCAATCAAAAAAGTAGCCGTTTTAGGAAGTGGTGTAATGGGATCACGTATTGCTTGTCATTTTGCAGGCGTGGGTGTAGAAGTATTATTATTAGATATCTTGAATCCGGGCACTGAAGAAAGCAAAAATGCTAAAGAAAGAAATAAATTAGTAGATGGTTCTTTGCAAGCAGCTATTAAATCCAACCCCTCTCCTTTATACTTACAAAAATTTGCGTCTAATATAAGTACTGGCAATTTCACAGATGACATGGCAAAAATTGCCAATGTAGATTGGATTATTGAAGTAGTGGTGGAAAGACTAGATATTAAAAAAATTATTTACGACCAAGTAGAAAAATTTAGAAAGCCAGGTACATTAGTAAGTTCTAATACTTCTGGTATTCCAATTCATTTAATGGCGGAGGGACGCAGTGAAGATTTTCAAAAGCATTTTTGTGGAACGCACTTTTTCAATCCTCCACGCTATTTAAGATTACTTGAAATTATTCCTACCGCTAAAACCGATCCTGCTATTATTGATTTTCATATGCATTATGGAGATGTGTTTTTAGGAAAAACTACAGTGTTATGCAAAGACACACCTGCCTTTATAGCCAACAGGGTTGGGGTTTTCAGCATGATGAGTGTTTTACATATCATGGAAAAATTAGAACTAAGTATTGATGAAATAGAAGCTATCACAGGGCCTTTAATGGGTCGTCCTAAGTCGGCTACTTTTAGAACTGCCGATGTAGTAGGTATAGATACTTTAGTGAAAGTGGCTGCTGGTGTGGCGGCGAATTGTCCGAATGATGAAGC
>JBEIIN010000195.1:0-2750 GCA_040380795.1 Sediminibacterium sp.
ACAGCGCCTGAAACAAACTGTGCTTTCATTTTATCCAATACCGATTTTTGTTTCTTACCCATGGCCTTTCTAAGTACATCGGCATCGCCCTTGGTAAAGCCTGCAATTTTTTGACTGAGTAACATTACCTGTTCTTGATACACGGTAATACCATAAGTATCGGAAAGAATTTCTTCCATCACCGGTAAATCATCCTTAATTAATTCACGACCATGTTTACGCTCAATGAAGTTCGGAATATAGGCCATAGGACCTGGACGGTACAAGGCGTTCATGGCAATTAAGTCGGCAAATTTATCGGGCTTTAAATCGCGTAAATGTTTTTGCATGCCCACACTTTCAAATTGGAATGTAGCATTGGTTTCACCTCTTTGATATAAATTAAAAGTTTTAGCGTCGTCTAGTGGTATTAAATCTAAATCAATGGTAATACCATGATTTTGTTTAATTAATTCAAGTGCGGTTTTTAAAATGGAAAGTGTTTTTAATCCCAAGAAGTCCATCTTAAGTACACCGGCTTCTTCAATTACACTTCCTTCAATTTGTGTTACCCATAAAGTGGAATCCTTGGCGGTAGCCACTGGCATAATTTCAGTTAAATCGCTAGGGGCGATAATAATACCTGCTGCGTGTATGCCTGTATTACGAATAGATCCTTCTAAACGTTCAGCTTCATGTAAAACAGCAGCGCGTAAATCGTTGCCTTTATATATTTCGCGTAATTTTTTTACGTTGTCAATATCTTCTGGTTGATAGCCTTCTCTTTCTGCCAAAGATTTTTCACCTTCTTTCACCGTTAGTGGTGCATGTAAACATCTGTTTAATTCTGTACCTGGTTTATCGGGAACGAGTTTAGCAAGTAAATTACTTTCCGATAAAGGCAAGTCCATTACACGGGCAACGTCCTTGATACTACTTTTAGCAGCCATGGTACCATAGGTAACAATTTGTGCAACTTGTTCTTTACCATATTTATCTACTACATAGTCAATTACTTTTTGACGGCCCTCGTCGTCGAAGTCCGTATCAATATCGGGCATGCTCTTACGATCGGGATTTAAGAAACGCTCAAATAGTAATTGATATTTAATGGGATCAATATTGGTAATACCTATACAATAAGCCACCACAGAGCCTGCGGCAGAACCTCTGCCTGGCCCTACAAACACACCCATATTTCGACCGGCTTGTATAAAATCACTTACAATTAAAAAGTAACCTGCAAAACCCATGGTACGAATAGTGAATAATTCAAAGTCTATTCGCTCTTGTAATTCAGTGGTTATTTCAGTGTATCTTTTATGTGCACCTTCCCAAGTAATATGTTTTAATAATTCCCACTGGTTCATATTCGCTTCCTTATGAATTTGAAATTCTTTTGGAATAGGGAAGGCAGGAAGTAAAATATCTTTTTTTAAATTCAGTACATCTACTTTGTCAACAATGGCGTTTGTATTGTCAATGGACTCAGGTAGGTCGCTAAATAGCGCTTTCATTTGATCCTGGGTCTTAAAATAAAATTCGTTATTCGGAAATTTAAAACGCCTGTTTTTAATTTGCAATTCATCGTTTACAAAATCATCGAAACCTGGAGTGGCTTGTTTCTCTCCGGTATTAATACATAATAATATGTCGTGCGCATTGGCATCGTCTTCATTAATATAATGGCTATCATTGGTAGCAATAACAGGCACTTTAAATTTCTTAGCAAATTTTAAAAGTTGCGCGTTAATGGTTGCTTGCTCAGGAATTTGATGTCTTTGAATTTCGATATAATAATCTTCTCCAAAAATATCTAACCACCATTTAAATTCTTTTTCAGCCGTTGCTTCGTCCTGGTTTAAAATAGTTTGAGGAACGTAAGCCCCAATACAACAAGTAGTGGCAATTAAACCTTCGTGGTATTTTAAAATTAATTCTTTATCAATACGAGGGTACTTGCTGTACATTCCTTCAATATATCCAAGAGAAGTAAGTTTAATTAAGTTCTGATAACCCACTGCGTTTTTAGCAAGTAGCACTTGGTGGAAACGCTGGTCTTTAGCGTCCTTAGTAAATTGTTTTGCATGTCTATCTTTCACTACATAAAACTCACAACCTACAATAGGTTTCACCACAGGAGCTAGAATATCTTTTCCTTCTTTATCTTTTCCAATGACCTTTGTTTTTTTCCAAGCCTGACTTACAAATTTAAAGGCCCCAAACATGTTTCCGTGATCGGTAATTGCTAAAGCCGGCATATTGTCGCCCATGGCTTTATTATATAAGCCCTCAATAGAAGCGGCTCCATCTAGTAAAGAGTATTGGGTATGAACGTGTAAATGGGAAAAGGTAGGCATTCGGATTTTGGGCTAAGGCTACAAATATCGTTAAAAACCAATGGTAAAATGGCCTTAATTTTCCACAAAAATGGGTTAAAAATGGGGTAATAATTCCTTTTTAGCCTGACTTAACTTAACTTGCCTATGATGTTAAAAAACAAGCAATATCTATATATATGTATGGTGCTCGCGGCTAGCAGTTTAGCAAGCTGTAGTACTCTAAAAACTATATCTTCAAATGTGCAAGCAAAGGCGCAAAAAATAACGGCAAAGAAGCCGAGGCCAGTAGAAATTAATAAAGGCAATACAGCAAATGGTGAAATTGAATTTTTAACGAATATATCGGTAACGCCGGGTAAGATTTATATCAAAAATGAATCGGATGGACTTAGTGCAGAACCTGTCACTGCCAGTGCTACTAGTTATGAA
>JBEIIN010000196.1:0-2747 GCA_040380795.1 Sediminibacterium sp.
CCGCAATAAAAACAAGCGCCACGTTCGTCGTTAATTTTTTTAGTTAAAATAGATAAACGAGAAGGGATCACAGGAATATTAATACCCGTAGCCGCTTTTTTAAACATTAATTCATGTAAACGAGGTTTAGGAGGTGGTAAAAAAAATCCATCAGGATCATTTTCAAGACCTTCATTGGTTCCGTATACACCAATTAATTTATCAATTTTATCATAGTAAGGTTTGATGTCCTCATAGCCAATTGGCCAGTCATCCCCTAAACCATCAATACTTTTTCTTTTGAAATCGTGTGGTCCAAAACGAAGTGAGATACGACCCCAATGGTTCGTACGACCTCCTACCATTCTTGCTCTCCACCACTCAAACTTATCGCTACCTGGAGTTTGTGTATAAGGTTCTCCATCAATTTCCCAACCCCAGAAAGAGGCATCGAAATCACCGAAAGGTCTCATTTTTGTACTGGCTCCACGACGAGGTGAATCCCAAGGATTTTTTAACTGTGATGAGTTTTTAGCAGGATCAAATTCTGGACCTGCTTCTAATAAACAAACTTTTAATCCCGCTTTCGATAATACATAGGCAGCCATTCCACCACCGGCACCTGAACCCACAATTACTGCATCGTATTTTTTGGGAGAAACTTTTACTTCAAAATTAGACATAAGGCAATCGTTTTTGCTATTGTAATTAAAGAATGAATTTAAAGAAAAAATTGAATGAAATGCAAAAAAGACCCCTTCATTTTATAAGCGGAATTAATCGGTTTAAAAATGGCAATAAACTTAAACAAAGCATAAATGGGTAAAAGGGGTAAAAAACAAAAGGCCCCATAAATGGGGCCTTTTAAAAAATTAAAAAAGCCCCACCCGTTTATGGGGTGGGGCTTAAAAATCATTAGAGTAGTAAAAATCAAATTTTACATTCCATGAAAATTTGGTTTTTACGAACAGCCCATGCTTGTTCCGCAGTTTAAACATTTATAACATGTACCACTTCTTATTGTAATATGTCCACAAGTGCTACAAGCAGGCGCATCGCTTTGCATGCTCTTCGCTGCCGCAGTAATGTTGTCCATTGAACCATTAGCTTCTACGGCCACAGCTGCTTTAGCAACTGGAGCTGCTACTGGTGCTGTTACGCGAATGCTACTTAGTTCTGGCTTTCCTACCAATGTAATATCTCCTTCCTCGCCTAAGTTTTCTACTGTAGGCTTATCTAATACATGTACTAAATCGGTTCTTCCTAAATATTCATAAGCTAAAGAGCGGAATATAAAGTCAACGATAGAAGTAGTGGTTTTGATATTTGGATGATCTACCATTCCAGAAGGCTCGAACTTAGTAAATACAAACTTTTCTACGAACTCTTCTAAAGGCACACCATATTGTAAACCAACAGAGATAGAGATAGCGAAGCAGTTCATTAAACTACGTAGTGTAGATCCTTCTTTTGCTAAGTCAATAAATATTTCACCTAAAGTGTTATCGTTGTATTCACCAGTTCTTAAGAATAAAACTTGACCGCCAATTCTAGCTTTCTGTGTAAAGCCACGACGCTTAGCAGGTAAAGATTTACGCTCTACAATACGAGATAATTGACGCTTGAATTTAGTGTCGGTAGAAGCAGCCATTCTCTTTTGCACTTCTTCTAATAACTCATCTACATTCAATTTGCTTAAGTCCACTAATTGAGAACCTCCTTCTACACTTACTTTGTCGTCTGCAGTTGCATCGGTTTTTTTCTTCTTATCAGACTTCGTGCTTAAAGGTTGGCTTAATTTAGAACCATCACGGTAAATAGCATTCGCTTTTAAACCTAATGACCAACTCATTAAATAAGAATCGGCAATTTCTTCCACAGTGGCTTCGTTCGGAAGGTTGATAGTTTTTGAAATCGCACCAGATAAGAATGGTTGACAAGCTGCCATCATTCTAATATGTCCATGTGCATGAATATATCTTTCTCCTTTTTTGCCATTTTTATTCGCACAATCAAATATAGACAAATGCTCGTCTTTCAATGCTGGTGCACCTTCTACCGTCATGGTACCACATACATAATCGTTGGCTTCGTCAATTTGATCTTCGCTAAATCCTAAAGCTTCTAATAAACTAAAACTCCAGTCAGCAAATACTTCTTCTTTGAAACCTAATCTTGTTAAACAAGCGTCACCTAAAGTAAAGCGGTTGAAAATAAATCCGATTTCAAATGCAGATTTAGCAGCACCATTTAATTTTGCAATTTCTTCTGCTGTAAATCCTTTCGCTAATAAAGACTCATTATTAATATGTGGCGCCCCTGCGAAACTTGCATGTCCTACAGCGAAGTTTACAATGGCATCATTTTCTGCTTGAGAATAACCCAAGTTCTTTAATGATTGTGGTACCGATTGGTTGATAATTTTAAAGTATCCACCACCTGATAATTTTTTAAATTTCACTAAAGCAAAATCTGGCTCAACACCAGTAGTATCGCAATCCATTACAAGGCCAATAGTTCCTGTTGGAGCAATAACAGTAGTTTGTGCATTTCTGTAACCATATTTTTCTCCTAACTGAACTGCATCATCCCAAGCCTTTGTTGCCGCTTTCAATAAATAATCAGGCGTATATTGAGCTTTAATTCCTTGTGGTTTAATTTCAATACCTACATATGCATCTTCTGCATCATAAGCAGCAGCACGGTGATTACGCATAACACGTAACATGTCTTCTTTATTTTCTTCATATCTATCAAAGGCGCCTAAG
>JBEIIN010000197.1:0-2729 GCA_040380795.1 Sediminibacterium sp.
AAAAATGGATTGGTATAGAAAAGCAGAATCACTTATTTCATTTCTCCCTAGGCCCATTTGAAAACTATGTCTTTCAAATAAATTGGGACGGTACAATAAACTTGCATTGGCTCGATAGCCATTTTGTATAATATTTTGAGTTCTGTAAAAAACTTGCTTATCTAATTTGGTCTCAATATTAATTTCTTTCTGTGTAGCGTTTTGCCAAGCCAAGGCTAAGCCATAACGTAATTTTTTATCAATAAAAGGTATTTGATACCTAAAACTAGACTGTTGCGTATACCCTGTTATAAAAGCCGCATTTAATTTATCATTATTGCCCGTCACATTGGATTGCCTTAAATTGAATCCATAATTCACTCTGTCTAAACTTCTGTTTTGTTCATTCCACCACTGGTTAAAATTTCGATCCACCCATCTGAAATAAGGAATGGGAAATAAATACCATCTTTCACGTACTTTGATTTTAATGACTACTTGCAAACTATCTAGATACTCCGACTGGACCGTCACTTGCTCAAACAAAGCAGTATTAAATAATTGTTGTTGCGAGATAGTATCTGCAATAGCTAAAGAATCTTTTGAAATAATATCTCCCTGATGGTAAGGTAACTCTCTTAAAATAATATAAGGTTTAGTTTTTCTATTCCCCTCTATTTGTATAGAGCTAATTTTTATTTGTGCCGAAACTAGGTTTGAAAAAAATAAAAAAGAAGCGGTAAAAAATAATAGATATTTTATTTTATTACACATCTAAATAATTCATTAAATGTTGGTAATGACTCTCCATATCATTGTGAAGTGGCGACTTGCCAAAATAATGAAGCACTTGATAATCGTAACGCTCAAAAGTGGAGATAATAGCAGAGGCCTCTTCTTGATTAATTTTAAGGGTAATAATCATGGCGCCAGTGGTAGGCTCAAAAAAACTGTTTAATTGCAAAATTTGAGCATTATTGGTTTCTACCAAACGACTCATCTCTGCTAGAGAATATTGATACGGTGAAATAGATAAGACAATGATAGCGCCATTTTGTTCTGTTCCTATGAAACGGGCAATATTTTCATTTAAAATTTTCTGAGTGATTACGCCCACACATTCTTGCTGTTCATTTAAAACAGGCAGTAAGGAAAGTTCATGTTTTGAAAATAATTCTAAGGCTTTTGTAAAATGTGCCCCACCGTTCACCCCAATACGCAGCAGCCCTTCTGCAATGGATGCCATGGTTTGATCCACTGCAATATCCAATACCGACTCCTTAGACACTAAGCCAATAAAATATTCATCTTTTAATAGAGGTAAATGTTGCACTTCATAGTCTTCCATGCATTGCAATACAAATGAAGCGGTGTCTTCCAAGCGTAGCATGGGAAAACCTTTTATAGCCATTTCATTTGCAATCATAAAATTATTATTTAGATAAAGAGCCAAGGAATTTTTCTAAGATGCTATTAAATTCAACAGGCACTTCCATCATGGGTGCGTGTCCACACTTATCAATAAAATGTAATTGACTATTCGGAATTAATTTTTTAAACTCTTCTGCTACAAAAGGAGGCGTAACAATATCATTCTTCCCCCAAATTAATAAAGTAGGTTGTTGAATTTGATTTAACTCTTCCCCTAAATTATGACGAATCGCACTTTTCGCTAATGAAATAATCTTAATGACTTTAATTCTATTTTTTGTGATTTCAAAAACTTCATCCACGAGTTCAGGCGTGGCAACAGCAGGATCATAAAAAGTTTGTGCAGTTTTGTTTTTAATATACTCGTAATCACCTCTTTTAGGATAACTATCGCCCATCGCATTTTCAAATAAACCACTACTACCTGTTAAAGTAAGTGACTTCACTCTTTCAGGATGCTTTAAAATATAAACCAAGGCAACATGGCCGCCTAAAGAATTACCCAATAAATGAATATTGTTATAATTTTTATGTTCAATAAAGGCAGCAATATGTTTTTCTAAACCCGATACGGTAGTATGTAAAATATCTAAATCAAATAAAGGAAGTATGGGCACCACTACTTTGTGGGTATGTCTAAATTTTTCAATGAGGTCTGAAAAATTACTGAGTGCACCAAAAAGTCCATGACAAAGCATTAAGGTTTCCCCTTCACCTACTTCTAGGTAATCAAACTTCCCGTCTTTTATAATTTCGTATTCCATGTTTCGTCCTTTTTATGCCTATTTATAGGAATGGTTAAAGGTAGTTAATTCGTTTTAAAATAGGCTAAACTTAGTCAATGCAAAATAAGAGCTAAATAGGATAAATAACAATTTATTAACCTATTGTACATCAATGAATTCTGCCAATTTGCACCCTTATGTAAAGGGGTTAGAAAAAGTGGTAAATGTGCTTTTAATAGAAGGAATCCAAATAGCGGCTTTTTCCATACAATAAGGCCACCATTTTTGTAAGTAGTCATAGGTGAAAGTATCTTTCATTTCAGCGGCTTCTACCACCCCTAATACTTGTAAAAAATAAATCACTGCACTCAACATGGTGAAATAAATAAAACCATATAAAATAATACCTAATAATTTATTTACCCAACCTAATAATAACCATTCAGCAGTTTGTTGCAAGACCCCAGAAATAAATTTTAATATAATAAGTACTAAAACTAAAATAACTAAAAAGGAAATAAAGGGTAACCAATGAGAAGCAATCTTAGTATGTTCTTTTAAAAAGTTAGCTACCCAACCTGCAAATTGAAAAGC
>JBEIIN010000198.1:0-2725 GCA_040380795.1 Sediminibacterium sp.
ATTGATAATTTCAAAACTGATCAAATTAAAAAATTACTAAATATTAATACTAAAAAAAAAATAATTGAATCTTATGTTGGAATAAATACATCTAATATTGAAGAATATGCAAAAACAGGTATTAACTTTGTATCCTTAGGTGATTTAACACATCATGTATCTGCTGTAGATATTTCATTGAAAATTGTATAAAATGGTAGTTGAACAAAAAACGCTTACTATAAACGAATTAAAAGAGGCTATTGCAAAGCTGAAAAAAGAAAAAAATGCAGTCATTCTTGCACATTATTATGTTGAAGAAGACATTCAAGCTATTGCGGATTATGTAGGAGATAGTTTAGCGCTTGCACAAGCTTCAAAAAAAGAATCTGCCTCTATTATCGTTTTTTGCGGGGTGCATTTTATGGCAGAAACCGCAAAAATTTTAAACCCAAAAGCAAAAGTGCTTTTACCAGACTTAAATGCAGGATGTTCATTAGCAGATTCTGCCCCTGAAGCTGAATTTTTAGCGTTCAAAAATCAATATCCAGATGCTGTAGTAGTTAGCTATATAAATTCTAGTTCTGGCGTTAAAGCATTAAGTGATTTTATTTGCACCTCCTCCAATGCTGTTGATGTAGTCAATTCAATTCAAAAAGATAAACGCATCATTTTTGCACCAGATAAAAACCTGGGCATGTTTGTTCAGAAAGTGACCGGAAGAGATTTGATATTATGGGAAGGGGCATGTATAGTACATGTTAATATTTCAAATGATAAACTTGATGCATTACATTTAGCGAATCCAGATGCTGAAATAATTGCGCATCCAGAATGTTTACCCATTATTTTAGAAAAAGCAAGTTTTGTAGGCTCCAAAAAAGCATTATTAGATTATGTGCAAACTTCAAGTTCTCAAAAATTTATAGTGGCCACAGAAGCAGGTATTTTATACAAAATGAAACTAGCAGTTCCACATAAGACAATACTTCCTGCACCGGCCTTGGAATCTAATTCATGCGCCTGTTCTGAGTGCCCCTATATGAAAATGAATACTTTAGAAAAACTTTATCAAACCCTATTACATGAACTACCAGAAATTCATGTAAATGAAAAAACACAAGAGGGTGCATTAAGAGCTTTGAATAATATGTTGTCCATTTAAAGTTTACATATCTTTTTTAATCTTCTGAAAGCTGGTCGTTAAGCCTCTTATTAAGGAAGAACTAAATCCTTGATGCTCCATTTCATTTAAGCCTGCAATGGTACATCCCATTGGTGTGGTTACTTTATCTATCTCTTGTTCTGGATGCGTATTCTTAGTTAATAATAAATCGGCGGCGCCTTTTACCGTTTGTGCTGCAATTAAAGATGCTTGTGCTGCGCTAAATCCAATTTCAATACCGCCTTGGATATTCGCTCTTATATATCTTAATGCAAAAGCAGTTCCACAAGCCCCAAGCACAGTGGCAGCATCCATTAGTTTTTCATCAATCAGAATTATTTTTCCTAATTGATTAAATAAATCACTCACAAAACTTAGTTGATTTGTAGCTGCTGCATTGGTACATATACAAGTCATGCTTTGCTGAATAGCAATGGCCGTATTGGGCATGGCTCTGCATATTGAAAAGTTACTATCTAATATTTCCTCCACATCCTTTATCCAAACGCCAGTGGCCACATTTATAATAGTATGTTGACTAGCTTTTAAAGAAGATTTTATTTCTGTAAGTATATCTTTAATTTGAAAAGGCTTCACCGCTAGAATAACGTACTGCGCCTCTTTTACAGCTGCACTATTATTACTAGTAATTATTACACCTTTATCTGCAAAGTGCTGAATGGTTTGCAGATTTCTTTTAGTGAGGGTAATTTGATTGGCTTTTACAAAACCACTTTGTATTAAGCCTTCTGCAATAGAAGCCCCTAAATTACCGCCGCCTATGATGGCTATTTTATTATTTGACATTTGATTGAATTAAGTTTTTAAAAATTGATTGAAAGTTTTATGATAGTTCCATGCAGCCGACTTCGGTTCTTGCCGCGGAGGCAAATGGAAGCTATTATAAAACGTCAGTAAGAAAGTTTGAAAAAATAGAAGAAAAATTAATAACCCCTTGAGGGAAGCAAATAATTTTTAACATAGTCAGCAACCCCTTCTTCTAAACTAGTAAAGGGCTTTGCATATCCAGCACTTCGAAGCTTATTCATATTGGCTTCTGTAAAATATTGATATTTATCTCTAATATCCAAAGGCATATCAATGAATTCAATATTGGGTTTTAAACCTTGTGCTATAAAGGTATTAGCAGCTAAATCATAAAAGCTTCTAGCCTTTCCAGTGCCTAAATTATATAAACCATTTTTGGATATATTCCATTCATTGGTTAACATGGCTTGCATCATCCAATCTATCACTGCAACTAAATCTTTCACGTAAATAAAATCACGTAATTGTTCTCCGTCTTTAAAATCGGGACGATGACTTTTAAATAATTTAACCAAGCCCGTTTCTTTAATTTGATTAAAGGCATGAAAAATAACACTGGCCATTCTAGCCTTATGTCCTTCATTCGGACCATAGACATTAAAGAATTTCAAGCCCGTCCAAAGTGGAGGTTGCTCAGTTTGAGCTATAGCCCATTTATCAAATTCATTTTTACTTACACCATAAGGATTCAGTGGAACCAATTGATCTAAAATGGTATGGCTATCCTCATAGCCTTGTTCACCACTACCATAA
>JBEIIN010000199.1:0-2697 GCA_040380795.1 Sediminibacterium sp.
AGAAGATTGTGGCACATTAAGAGGTATTGCAACAAGTGCCTTAAAAGATAACGAAGATATTATTGAACCATTAGCAGATAGAATTGAAGGTCGTACTTCATTACATGATGTATTCAATCCGTTAACCAATGAATTAATGGTGGGAGCGGGTGAAGAAATTATGATTGATGTTGCTCGTGCTATGGAAGATGCAGGCATCGAAACCGTAGATATTCGTTCGGTATTAACTTGCGAATCGAAGCGTGGTGTTTGTGTAAGCTGTTATGGTAGAAACTTAGCTACTGGTTATGTAACACAAAAAGGGGATGCAGTGGGTATTATTGCTGCACAATCCATTGGTGAGCCAGGTACACAGTTAACATTACGTACTTTCCACGTAGGTGGAGTTGCGGGTTCTTCTTCTGTTGAATCTAGCTTAAACGCTAAGTTTGATGGTACTATTCAGTTCGATGGTTTACGTACAGTAGATACTATTAATAACGATGGCAACAAAGTAAAAGTAGTTATTGGACGTACAGGTGAAGTAAGAATTATGGATGTGAAGAATGATCGTTTAATGATTACCAATAACGTTCCTTATGGTGCTTTGTTAGCTGTTAAAGATGGCGCGCAAGTGAAGAAAGGAGATGTTATTTGTACATGGGATCCATTCAACAACGTAGTGGTTGCAGAACAAAACGGTAAAATTAAATTTGAAAATATTATCGAAGGATTTACTTATCGTGATGAATCGGATGAGCAAACAGGTCACCGTGAAAAAGTGGTAATTGAATCTAAGGATAAAACAAAAATTCCTACCATTATCTTAGAAGGTGGCAAGGACAATAAAATGTACAACTTACCAGTAGGTTCTCATATCGTTATTGAAGAGGGCGTAGAAGTAAAGTCTGGACATGTACTTGTAAAAATTCCAAGAGTATTAGGAAAATTAAGAGATATCACAGGAGGTTTACCACGTGTAACTGAATTATTCGAAGCAAGAAATCCGGGTAACCCTGCGATTGTTTGTGAAATCGATGGTATCGTTGCATTTGGTAATATCAAGCGTGGTAACAGAGAAATTGTTGTAGAATCTAAAGACGGTATGGTGAAGAAATACTTGGTTCCTTTAACACGTCAAATCTTGGTTCAAGATAGTGACTTCGTTAAAGCAGGTTCACCATTATCTGACGGTCAAATTGCACCTGCTGATATTTTAGCGATCAGAGGTCCATTTGCAGTTCAAGAATATGTGGTGAATGAGATTCAAGAAGTATATCGTTTACAAGGTGTAAAAATTAATGACAAGCATATTGAAGTTATCGTGCGTCAAATGATGAAGAAGGTAGAAATCGTTGATGCAGGTGACACTAAGTTCTTAGAAGAAGATTTAGAAGATCGCTTTGATTTTATCGAAGAGAACGATCGTATCTATGATAAGAAAGTAGTTACTGAAGCTGGCGAAAGTGCTAAACTAAAAGCAGGTCAAATTGTAACGGTGCGTGAATTAAGAGAAGAGAATTCTATCTTACGTCGTGCCGATAAAAAAGTAGTGGAAGTGCGTGATGCAAAACCTGCTACTGCTCGTCCTGTATTATTAGGTATCACTAAGGCTTCATTAGGTGTTCAAAGCTGGATTTCTGCGGCATCATTCCAAGAAACAACTAAAGTATTAAGCCAAGCGGCTATACAAGGTAAAGTGGACTTGATGTTAGGATTAAAAGAGAACGTTATTACAGGTCATTTAATCCCTGCAGGTACAGGTCAAAAAGATTTCGAAAAATTAATCGTTGGTAGCAAAGAAGAATACGAGGTATTGGCTACAACGCGCTAAGCGATGAGCTTTGACGACGACGAATAATTATTAGGCATACTATTTGTTAAAAAGCAGGATTAGGCAACTTTTCCTGCTTTTTTTATGTCTATTTTGATAGCTAGATTTATAATTTTACCTATTTTTATAGGGTAGAGGATGGGCGATTTTCTATCCTCCTAAATTTTTAAAAATTTCAAATGAAATCAAATAATTGGATCTTCAATGGTGTTTTGGCAGTAGCGGTAGTTATTTTATATATCCTACATTTTACGAGTGGTAATACGCCTATTAAAGCTGCTGCTGCAGGAGCTGCTTGTACCAAGGTGGCTTACTTTGAAATTGACTCTATCCAAAATAGTTATGAGTTTTTTAAAGAAGTAAAATCGTCTTTACAAGTAAAGGATATGGAAAATGCAAAAGAGTTAACATCACTAAAAAATGCTTTTGCTGCTAAGTGCCAGGACTTGCAAAAAAATGGCCGTAGTTTATCTCAAGCAGAAATTGGAAGTCGTCAACAAGAGTTGGCTCAGTTAGAAAAAAACTATACCAATAAAGAGCAACAATTATCTCAAGAATTACAAGAAGAAAGTTTTAAGCGTTTACAAGAAGTTAAAAAGAAAATCGAAGTCTTTTTAGAAAAGTATAATAAGAATAAAGAGTTTGCTTATATATTTTCAAGCAATCCAGATTTAATGTATTACAAAGACACGGCTTACGATATTACATCCGATATTATAAAGGGGCTTAATTCGGAACATATTTCAAAAAAATAACTTAACTTAAATCCTTCCCGCAACCTCAGGAAGGATTTTTTAATTACTCTATTAACTATATAATTATGTCGACAGCTGAAACATCCGAATTTAAACCAAGCCTTGGCGCCTTTGATGCCACCATGATTG
>JBEIIN010000200.1:0-2685 GCA_040380795.1 Sediminibacterium sp.
CACCATTGCCGATATCACCGATGATGCCCATGGTAGCGTGCCTTGTAATTTAGGCGATTCAAGTTCTGATGACCCCGTGTATGGAGTAAATGTAACAAGTTTTGAAAAGACAGCCCCTTATATGCATAATGGTATAGATATAATGGCAGTAGGCAATTTGCCTAATGAATTACCCAGAGATGCTAGTAGATACTTTGGAGAACAACTTATTAAATATGTGATTCCTGATTTAATTAAAGGAGGTAATAAAATTATTGAAAGAGCCACCATGCTTGATAAAGGAAAACTGACCCAAAACTTTTCTTACTTAGAAGATTATTCAAAACATTAGTTTTCAAATAATTGTCTGTTTTAAACTGTATAGAATTAAGTTATTATAAATACAAGTAATAATCCTTTAATAATTCTGTAAATTCTGCTGAATAAGTATTATCTGTATTTTTAATCACCATTTTATTTCTAATCACTGAAATATCTTTGTCAATTGGCGATTTTGCTTTTCTAAAATGCAAGAAGGACCTAAAAGGTAAATGCTTGGCATCGTTATACACCAATTCTTCTTCCACTAATTGTAGTTGATGCGCTTCAGCTAATTTTTGCATGGTATACGCACGAAGGGTAGGCACTAAAACAAAAAAAGAACCGGCATCAGTTAATAAGCTTGAAACATTTTCTACCAAACTAGTCCATGGCAGTTCAGTGCTATGGGCAGCTTTATTTTTATTGACGTCTGGAGACTTTAAATCGCCTTCATAAAAAGGAGGGTTTGTTATTACAATATCGAACAGATTTTTTTTATCTACTGCAGTAATATAACTAGCTGCAAAGTTTTGTATTGAATCATTGACCAGCTTTAAGCGGTCGCTCCATTTACTTAATTTAAAATTCGAACTAGCTTCTTCAGCTGCTTGAGATTCAATTTCAATGGCGGTAATACTTGCTTTATTAGTTTCTGTTACTTGGGCTAACATTAAACTCAATAAGCCGGTACCTGTTCCAATGTCTACTATACTATTTGCATTTTGTACCAAGGCCTTGTTGCTTACCCAGGCCCCAAACAAACATGCATCAGTACATACTTTCATTGAAGTATGCTGCTGATGCACGATAAATTGTTTACACTGAAAATAGGGATTAGCCACTACTGCGCACTTAAACTAGCTCCTAAATATTCTTTATTTAATCTCGCAATGTTTGCAATAGAAATTTCTTTAGGACAAGTGGCTTCACAAGCACCTGTATTAGTGCAAGAACCAAATCCTTCTTTATCCATTTGCGCCACCATATTAAGTACTCTTGATTTTCTTTCTGGAGCGCCTTGAGGTAGTAAGGCTAAGTGAGATACTTTCGCACTTAAAAACAACATTGCTGAACTATTCTTACATGCTGCTACACAAGCACCACAACCAATACACATCGCGGCTGCAAAGGCGTCATCTGCGTTTTGTTTTTCAATAGGAAGGCTATTGCCATCTACTGCATTACCTGTATTCACACTAATATATCCACCTGCTTGAATAATTCTATCAAAAGCAGAACGGTCTACGGTTAAATCTTTTACAATAGGAAAGGAGTTGGCTCTCCATGGTTCAATCACAATGGTTTCACCATCTTTAAAGGCACGCATATGCAATTGACAAGTAGTATTTGCCTGCCAAGGACCATGTGGCTTTCCATTAATATACATAGAACACATGCCACAAATTCCTTCACGACAATCATGATCAAAGGCTACTGGATCCCCGCCTTCAGTAATCAATCTTTCATTTAAAATATCCATCATTTCTAAAAAAGACATTTCATCAGAAATACCGGTAACATCATAAGTAACAAAGGCGCCTTGCGCATTCGCATTTTTTTGACGCCAAACTTTAACTTTTAAATTCATTGTATTTTGAGACATAGCTAAAAAATTATTCTGTAAATATTTTGTGTTAGTGTTGAAAGCTTATTTATAGTTAAATGCTTATTTATAATTACGTTGACTTGGTTTAATGACTTCGTATTTCAACGCTTCTTTATGTAATTGCCATTCGTGTGCTCCTTTGTTTTCCCATGCAGCAACATACATAAATTTTTCATCGTCTCTTAATGCTTCTCCTTCTGGTGTTTGGTATTCTTCTCTAAAGTGACCACCACAGCTTTCTTCTCTAGCTAGTGCATCCACACACATTAATTCACCTAGTTCAATGAAGTCTGCCACGCGGTTGGCTTTGTCTAATTCAGGATTGTATTCATTTATTTCTCCAGGAATTCTTAAGTCAGACCAGAATTCTTTTTTCAAAGCTTGTAAATCTAGTATGGCTTGTTTTAAACCTGCTTCATTTCTTGACATACCACACTCATTCCAGATAATTTTACCTAAACGCTTGTGAAAACTTTCTGCCGATTGTTTACCATTGATATTTTTTAATGAAGCAATACGCTCTGCTACATTTTTAGCAGCCTCTTCAAAGGCAGGATGTGTAGTTGGAATGGCAGCATTGTAAATCTCATCTGCTAAATTATTTCCTACTGTATAAGGTGCTACAAAATAACCATCTGCTAAACCTTGCATAAGGGCACTTGCACCTAAACGATTAGCACCATGGTCGCTAAAGTTAGCTTCTCCTAATGCAAATAAACCAGGCACTGTAGTTTGTAATTCATAATCAACCCAAAGGCCACCCATGGTATAATGCACGG
>JBEIIN010000201.1:0-2681 GCA_040380795.1 Sediminibacterium sp.
TGCTTATCTAGATAGGGCAAATTTTGGATTTGCTGCAGCAGGGGGAATGGCAGATGATTTAAATATTACCCCTTCTACTTCTTCCTTATTGGGTTCACTTTTTTTTCTGGGCTATTTCTTTTTTCAGATACCTGGTGCACTCTATGCCGCTAATAATAGTGCTAAAAAATTAATTTTCTGGTCACTCATATTCTGGGGTTTATTAGCTACTGCAACAGGGCTAATAAGTAATATCAATGTACTTATTGTAATACGGTTTATGTTGGGGGTGGTAGAAAGCGCTGTAATGCCAGCCATGCTTATCTTTTTGAGCAGGTGGTTTACTAAATCAGAACGCTCTAGAGCAAATACTTTTTTAATACTGGGCAATCCGGTAACGATGCTATGGATGTCCATTTTATCAGGGTATTTAATTAACACAGTAGGCTGGCGATGGATGTTTATAATAGAAGGCGTTCCAGCAGTCATTTGGGCATTTTTTTGGTGGCGTTTGGTAGATGATACGCCCAAAAAAGCAAACTGGCTAACGGAAGCTGAAAAATTGGGATTGGAAAATGAGTTGCAAAAAGAGCAGGAAAGTATAAAGCCAGTAAAAAATTATGCCGCAGCATTTAAATCACCTACTGTTATTTTACTTTGCCTTCAATATGCATTTTGGAGTATTGGTGTTTATGGTTTTGTAATCTGGCTGCCCTCCATCATTAAAGCATCTCCAGATATGAATATTGTAAAAACAGGATGGCTTGCTGCTGGCCCTTTCTTGTTATCCATCATATCTATGATAGCTGTTTCTTATTTTTCCGACAAAACTTTAAAGCGTAAAATTTATGTATGGCCTTTCTTATTAATTGGCGCTATTGCTTTTTATAGTTCCTATTTAGTCGGCACGCAAAATTTTTGGTTGTCCTATACTTTACTAATTATTGCAGGAGGTGCTATGTATGCTCCTTACGGCCCATTTTTTGCTATTTTAACCGAGATACTTCCTCGTAATGTAGTAGGAGGTGCAATAGCTTTAATTAATAGTTTTGGCGCATTGGGATCATTCGTAGGTGCTTATATCGTAGGATATTTGAATGGTAGTACCGGTGGTTTTAGTGCTTCCTACATTTTTATGGCAGGTTCTTTGTTGCTGTCAGCTATTATTACTTTTTTCACTGTGCAAGAAAACAAGTAAACAATATTATATCTATTTTTATAGTAAACTAAAAACCCTCGATACTTTATCGAGGGTTTTTTATACAAGCCATTTTTAGATGGGTAAAGGTTGTATGATGAATATGCTTAATCTACCTTATACATTTTTTCGTAATATTCTTCTGCCATTCTATTACTGTCAAATTGGAAACGAACATCCTTCATTCCATTTTGTGTAATCTCACGCCATGTATCCTTGTTGTCATAATACATAGGAATAATTTGTTGCTCTAGAATTTTATATAATTCATCTAAATCGTAATCGTCTTGTTGTTGTGTACTCATATTGGCGTAGTCGGCCTTAGGAATCACAAATCCATTATTGCCATGGTTGATGAATTCTGGAATCCATCCATCGTCGGTAGAAAAGTTAATAGCGCCATTCATAGCCGCTGTCATGCCGCTTGTTCCTGAAGCTTCTCTAGGTACACGAGGATTATTTAACCAAATATCTGAAGCCTGTTTCATTCTTTTACTCAATCCTAATTCATAACCAATTAATACGGCTACATTATGATAGTTCTTACTTAAGTGTACTAAATTATTGAATTGAGAAATAGCGGGGTGATCCACTGGATAAGGTTTACCAGCGAAAATGATTTGTACTGGATATTTTGCGTTAGAAAGTAATTTTTCAAAACGATCTAAATCCCAAGATAAAAAATCGGCTCTTTTGTAGCCAGCAAAACGTCTTGCCCAAACAATGGTTAATACATTTGGATCAAATACTTTTCCTGTTTGATCGGCTACTATTTCAAAAGCACGTTTTTTCAAATACATTTTACGATCATCAAATCCTGCTTCATCTTGATTTTCTGCAAAACGGTATAATTGCTTATCCGCCCAATAGCGCCAGTTCTGTGCATTAGTAATATGTGTGATGGGGCAGATGCCATCATATTTACCCCATAATTCTCTACTCACATGGCCATGTAATTCAGAAACACCATTCGCCTTTCTTGCAAAACGAAGAGCGGCTAAAGAGTGGTTAAACTGGTCATCTTCAATACCTGTTAATTTTCTTACTTCATCCATGCTTAATCCACAGAAATAACCCATTTTATGACATAAATAAATATCATGTTTTTCATTACCTGCTTCTTCAGGGGTATGGGTGGTGAATACTAAGCGTTTTTTAACTTCTGCTAAGGACTTATATTTATTCAATAAATAAAAGGCAGCAGAAAAACCATGCGCCTCATTTAAATGATATACTTCTGGGTTGAAATTTAATTCGTCAATTAATTTTGCGCCTGCTACGCCTAATAAAATAAACTGAGCCACCTTGGTAGCAACATTGGCGTCATATAAACGGTGCGTGATGGTTTGAGAAACATAATCGTTCTCAGGTAAATCGGTATTTAATAAGAATAGGGGGGCGCTGCAAAAAGTATTGGGGGCCAAATAAAAAGCCTTCACCCATACTGGATGGTCATGAATAAGTATTTGGTATTTAATGCCTGTATCTTCTAGAAAAGAATACA
>JBEIIN010000202.1:0-2676 GCA_040380795.1 Sediminibacterium sp.
AACCTCCCGATTGGGGAGGTTTTTGTTTAGAAAGGAGTGTTCCCAGTTCTGACGACTTCTTTAATGTAGGCTTGGAAGTATTCAGAATCTAGGGAAGTGTCAGCAGGTGGCAGACTCAAAGCTACATCGAATTTAGCGGCTGCTTTGTCTTGAGGTTGTGTTTGTGTGGATTGTGTTAGGGTAGACATAGTTTTAATTTTTTTTCCTTTTGTTTATGAACGACAACCCGGCAAGGTTGTCTTTTTTCTGTGGTTTATTACCCCACTTCTATATAGTACCCCACTTCTGTATAGAACACAATACTTGATTGATTAATGTTTCTAATGGGGTAATACAGAAATGGGGTATACCCCATAAGTAAGATTAATACCCCATTACTTGACATTTTACAGAAGTGGGGTATATTATAGGGATATACCAAATAAAGAAGGAATTAACGTTATGCCACGGTCAGAAGGTGAGTTAAACAAATTAAATTTAAAAGAATTAAAAAAATTAGCAGGTGAGCTAAAGAAGCGAACTAAAGAACCGTTCATAAAAAATGGTATGGAAGCTTATATAAGCAATGGCAAAAAAGACGAATTAGTTAAGTATGTAAGTTTGTGTGAGGGATTATTAGAACATGAAACAGTTGTAGAACCAACTGTAGAACCAACTGTAGAACCAACTGTAGAGACAGTTGTAGAACCTGAAAATGATTATTCTGGCTATTATCAAGAATTAGAAAATATAGCCAAAAAGTATTATGAAGGTGTTTTTAATGCTGATTCTAATTCCTGGGATTTTGTAGGATTAAGAGAATATTGCACGAGATTAATATTGCAAAACGTTCCATTCTTACCTGAGTTTTTTAGTATTGTTTCCTCTTTACGTCCCGAGTTGGAATTGTTAATAAAAATTAGAACGGGTAAGGATGAAATAAAGGCCAATACCCTTTCCAATTACCGTTCCCAAATTTTAAAGCTAATAGAAACTAGAGTAAATAATGAAAGTGTAAATTATCCAGATAATAAGTTAAAAATAGTTTTCAAACAGTTTTATGATTCGGTTCAAGCTAGTTTTAATGATGTTAGAAGAACCAAGACAGAGATTTCTAATATTAATCTAAATAACCGCAGCAATCATGCTATTGATATCAAAGCAGCTAGTTTGATTAATTGGGCAAAGGGTAGATTGGAAAATCTTCCCGGACTATCTTCCCAGTATCAAGAGGTGGCTATAGCTCTCATGATTCTCACTGGTCGCCGTCAAAGTGAAATTATGTCATCAGCCAAGTTTGAAGCCATACAAGGTAAAGTTAATGCGGTGATGTTCTCAGGGCAATTAAAACGGCATAATGGGGAAAATGTAGAAGCTTATGAAATACCCATTTTAGGTAATGCCGCTTGCCAGGTTATAGAGGGTCTTAAATGGCTGCAAGATAATTCTAAGCGCGTTATTTGTTTAGGTGATAGTTATGAAGCGCAACAAATAGCAGCTAAAAAAGCTCATGATAGGTTTAGTAGATATCTCTCAGAAGTGGCTAAAAAAATCATCAGTGATTATGTAGTTGTAGGGAGTCCAGATGATTGGATGTTAGCTGATGAGTCAGGAAAATCCAAAGATCGCCGCAAGTGCCACTTGTTTAGACAAATATATGGACAATGTGTATTTCCTGTATTCTTTGAAAATAGCGGAAGAAAGTTAAATCAAGTATTAACAGAAGTAATGGGACATAGTAATAGTTTAAGCTCGCGTAAGCACGCAGCAGAAAACTATGATAGTGATTGTTTTGTAAAGGATATAGACGCTATTAAATCCATCTGTAGTTAGTTCCAAGCCGCCGCCGCCGAATAGCCCGTTATAGCGCATATAGCCACCTATTAATTAGCTTAATAGGTGGTTTTTATATGTTTGTTTAGAAGTGCTTAAACTACTAAAGTTTTATATTTCAGAACTTGGAAGAAATAATCAATTATTAAAATAGCGGTATCTGTGAGGGCAGTAGAGAGGTAGTGTTCCTATAAAGATAGATTTTATTTAATCAGGGTTAGAGGCTGTTTAAAATTTATTCTATGGTTAAATTCTACCTTTTCTATATTTTTAAGCGGTTCTTTATGCGCTGTTTGCGTACCTCTCTAATAATATAAGAATAGCCAAGGGGAATTTCTAAGTATTATAGAAGTGTCAGCACTAGAGGTATCCTATATAGAAAAATGCTGAGTGCTGACACAAGCTAAAAAGCTTATGGGGTATAGGTTACAGGCGATTTTTGAGGTTTTTCTTATTGATAACAATTCTTAATAATTTTAGTGTAATGTCCAAAAGTTGATTTTAAAAATAAGTATAAAAAATTACTTACTTGCTATTTTAGAAAAACTGTTTGGGAGTAACCCGCGCTGACAAGCGCATATAATCTCGCTTGTATTCGTGCTAGGGGTAAAGCTGCTATGTTAATCTATGCGCTAAAATTTGTTTAATTTTGCTTATATCCGTACTAGGGGTAAAGTAGTTTAGAAACTTTACGCGTTAAGAAGTAAATAAGACGCGCTTAAGATAGCAGAGGGGAACATCAGTCGGGAAAATCTACGCGCTAAAATTTGTATAAAGTGCGCTTAAGATACCAGATGGGGATATGTTATCTGGCGATCGCTCAACTGGAAAAAACTTCGTAAGTGTGGAGAAGTTGCCGGGCAT
>JBEIIN010000203.1:0-2609 GCA_040380795.1 Sediminibacterium sp.
AGCAGGAATGCCAAACACGCTATTGAAGCAGGCAAACTAAAGATAACTAAGGGTTCTGAAAGAAGTACTGCCATTTTGAATGAAGATAAAGCTTTGGCAATAAAATTGTTGTATAAAACAGGTAGGTTTTCTTATTGGAAATTATCAATAATGTTTGACATTGGAAAAACTACAGTTCAAAGTATAATAGAAGGAACTAGCTGGACTCATGTAGTTTAGTATTTTAAACCAAAAAAACACATATATGCAAGTAGTTGGAAAATTTAACGGAATTTCAGAAGAATTAAAGAGAGCCATTCCGCCATTAGAGCTAGGGCAATCTGTAACTTTTGAGATGCTTACAGGGGTTAAAAACAACGACCCAGATGAGAAAGAAAGACAAAGAAACCCATTACTTTACCCAAAAGCAAATATCCCTACTAGAGACAGGATTAAAGACCCTTATCTAGCTAAACAAGGAAAAGATGCATGGGTAGATGTGGTAGTAGCTGATTGGTGGGATGGAGAAAAGCCGGGTAAGGAAAGATTCTTTATGCCGGGTGTTAGCGATGGTTTAGGTGGATTCCAATTCACAGGCCGTTTTGCATTAGTAGGTGGTAATCAAAAAGATGAAGAACTTTATGAGTACTTGATGCTTTCTAACTACAACAGAGACAGCATATTAGGAGAAGCTAGAGATGCTAGTAAGACTCCGTTATTTGGTGTTGTAAATCAAAGAAAGTCAAGTCAAAAGGCACTTCAAGGATTTGAGATTTTAAAAGAAGCTGTAAGTATTATTTCTAAGATGAAGCCAGCAGAAGCTCGTAAAATTGGAGCAGCGCTTAACTGGAATGAATTTACTGATGATGAAGTAATCTTAGCGGAAGTAGCAAACTTTGCTCGTTCTAAGCCGGATGAGTTCTTAAAAGTTTACTCAGACCCTTCTAAAGATATTAAGTCAGCAGTAAGACAAGGCTTAGATAATGAAGTAATTTCATTTGATATGGCTACCGGTAAGGTTTCAATTGGTTCTCAAGAAATCACTACAATTTCAAAACAAGACAGAGGAAATGTAACAGATGCATTGACTCAATTTATCCAAACTTCAAAGAATGGTAAAGAAGTTCTTGCTAATATTGAAAAGCAATTAAATGACTTAGCGAAGGCTTAAAATTTAATTAAATTATAAGAAAAAGCTCTACTATAAAAAAGTAGGGCTTTTTTTATTATTTAAGATTTTTTTGGTAATTTTGGTAAACTTTTTTATTATGCCGTTTACACAAAATTTTGCCGCCTCTCAAGTTATATCAACCCCTAATTTATTAATATTAGATGATACTAGTACAGGTTCTGATGCTGCTATTACTACTAGAAGGGTATATATGCAAAAATCAGATGGTACTTATTTAGTTACAACTGGTACAACTACAGATTATCAAGTATGGTCATTGGCTACCGGTAATACAATTAGTTTTAACGTATTAGATAGAGATTATGCATTGAACATCACAGTTGAATGGAGGGATAATGTTAATGTATTATATAGTAAGACGGTTACGTATTGTTTTTCTACGTACGCAAAAATTTATAATACTAAATTATCTAAAGCTCAAATATCTGCTCCTGAAAGATTGGATGGAGATAATTGGCTTTCTACAAAGTTTGCTTTAAATACTTATATTCGTGCAGCAGATGATGCAATTTCATTAGGTGCAGGAATTTCTATTGCTCAATTAAGTTTAAATAAAGCAAAATTTATTATTGATAATCCTAAATTAGTTTACTAATGTTAAGTACAGTAGATGTTATTGATATAGCAAAAGTTTCAACTTCTTTAGTGATAAGGGATATTGCATTAGGTAAAGAAACAGATTTGAATTTACCTAAGAAGTTGCAAATGGAAGCAGATATTTTGCAATGGGTTAATACTACAGGATATAATGGTATTAGCATTGTAGGATTTACAGAATATGTATATGGAATGTGTGGTGGATATGCTTATGAAGCAGAAGGTATTATTGGCACAGGAGGAATTGTTGTTAATCCAAGTAGCGGAAGTTCTGGAATTAGTATTCAGCAATTTTCTAAATTTGCAAGTAATGGTTCTGTTACAATTACGTTTGCTGAAGCGATTGGTAAAACACTTCTTTACGCAAGTAGAGGTGGTATTGATGTTGGTGAAATTATATTTAGTGGAACTCCTGTACTTAACCAAGTTAAGTGGGATACTAATACCGGAATATTAACAGTCGCATCAACAGTACCTTTCACTACAGGTGAATATGTAAGAATATTAGTTGTCTAATATAAAAATATAAAAATGGCTATACAGGGTCTTTTTACTGGTGATGTTAAGATAAGAGAATTAAATGGTATTCTTATAGCTAATGATGGTATTGTAGATGCTGTTGCTAGTATAACATCAGGTACGTCTGGTTCAAGCGGCACATCAGGAACATCAGGCACTGCTGGTACATCAGGATTTTCTGGTACTAGCGCCATGATTGTTTATACATACACAGCAACAGCAGGGCAAACATCTTTTAATGTACCAAGTGGATATATTAATGGTATGCTTGCTGTATTTGTTAATGGTGTTAAATTATCTCAATTTGATTATACTGCAACAG
>JBEIIN010000204.1:0-2590 GCA_040380795.1 Sediminibacterium sp.
ATTTGAAGAATTGCCAATTGTTGGAATTGTTCGGAATATGAAAGCCAATGATTTTGAGCGAATATTACCATTATATATTCAAGCAGGATTTACGACGATAGAAGTTACTATGAATACTGATGGTGCAGAAGGGATGATCAAAAAAGCGAAATCTGTTTTTGGAAATTCAATTCATATTGGTGCAGGAACAGTTTGTACGATGAATGACCTACAAAAGGCTTTAGAGGTGGGCGCTGATTTTATTGTTACTCCCATTGTCAATAAGGATGTTATTGAAAAATGTGTTGCAATAAAAATTCCAGTTTTCCCTGGAGCTTTTTCACCAACAGAAATATATACAGCTTGGTCACTTGGCGCATCCATGGTGAAAGTTTTTCCTATATCCCAATTAGGACCGGGCTATATTCAATCTATCAAAGCGCCATTTCCTCAAATAAAATTAATGCCAACAGGGGGAGTTGGGCTTGAAGATATAAAATCTTATAAAGAAGCAGGGGCGTCAGCTTTTGGTATTGGAAGTCCAATGTTTCCTAGTAGTTTAATAAAATCTTTAAATGAAATGGATATATTTAATTATTTTAAATCATTTAAAGAAAAATGGGAGCAATGTTAAAAAATAATTATCGATGGGTTGTAGTGGTATTAATTTTCTTTGCCACTACTATCAATTATCTTGATAGGCAACTGATAGGACTCTTAAAGCCAATTTTGGAAAAAGAGTTTACTTGGACTGAAACTGATTTTGCAAAAATTGTGATGGCTTTTACAGCTGCCTATGCAGTTGGTTTGTTAATTAGTGGAAGAATCATTGATAAAATAGGCTCTAAACTTGGGTATGCCATTGCTATTGTTATATGGAGTATTGCTGGCATCTTTCATGCCTTTACACGCGGTGTATCAGGGTTTGCAGCTGCAAGGCTTGGTCTAGGGCTAGGGGAGGCAGGTAACTTTCCTGCGGCTATGAAAACCGTGGCCGAATGGTTCCCTCAAAAAGAGAGAGCCCTTGCTACTGGAATATTTAATGCGGGAACTAGTATTGGTGTGGTGCTATCTTTATTTATAGTTCCAATAATTCTAAAATATGCTGGTTGGCAGGAGGTATTCTGGATCACTGGTTCATTTGGTTTTATTTGGCTAATTTTTTGGTGGATATTTTATGATACTCCAGAAAAGCAAAAACGACTTTCAAAAGAAGAATATGATTATATAAGACAGGATAATGATACTGAATTATCAAGTGAAAACAAACCAATTAAGTGGGCACGTCTATTTAAATTTAGACAAACCTGGGCTTACATTACAGGTAAAGGTTTAATTGATCCCATTTATTGGTTTTTCCTTTTCTGGTTACCATCCTATTTTGCTACCACCTTTCAACTTGACTTAAAAAAGCCAAGTTATGAGTTAATGATTATTTATACGGCTACGACTGTTGGTAGTATTTTTGGGGGCTATTTTTCTTCTTATTTAGTAAGAAAAGGTTGGGAAACTATTAAAGCCAGAAAATTTGCGTTATTAATTTTTGCTATTCTAGAACTCACCATTATTTTGGCGCAATTTGCAAAAGGTCCTTGGGTGGCTGTTGGCTTGCTTAGTATTGCAGTAGCTGCACATCAAGCCTGGGCTGCTAATGTATTTACACTAGCATCTGATATGTTCCCAAGTCAAGTAGTTAGTTCTGTTGTGGGTATTGGTGGGATGGCTGGAGCCATTGGTGGAATATTATTCCCCATGTTTATTGGCTCGGTATTAGATAGCTATAAGGCATTAGGGAATATTAATGCTGGCTATAATTTAATTTTTACAATTTGTGGGTGCACCTACCTCATTGCGCTATTAATTATTCATTTACTCACTAGGAATAAAGTAAAAGTAAAACTAGAAGAAATTCAATAATTTTAATCACCATAAAATAAACAAAAATGGAACATATGCAAAACAAAGAAGGTACTAGCAGGCGTGATCTGCTTAAAAAGATGGCCATCGGTTCATCCGCTGGTGTTTTGGGTCTATTTGGGGGAGGTAATCTTTTGGCTGCTGAAAAAAAGGAAAAGCCATCCTATCTAAATGGAATGGCGCCAGTTAAAATTACCAAGATTAAGGCCATTGCTACTTGCCCAGAAGGAATTAACCTAATTGTAGTAAAAGTTGAAACGAGTGAACCTGGCCTTTATGGTTTAGGTTGTGCAACATTTACGCAACGTGCTGCAGTTGTTGTTACAGCCATTAATTCTTACCTCAATGAATTTGCTGTGGGTAAGGATGTTGATAATATAGAGGACATGTGGAATTCATTTTATGTGAGTTCTTATTGGAGAAACGGACCTGTATTAAATAACGTAATTAGTGGTTTAGATGAGGCGCTTTGGGACATCAAAGGTAAGCGTGCAAATATGCCAGTATATCAGTTATTGGGAGGAAAGAGCAGGTTCGCAGTTGAATGCTATGAGCATGCTAGTGGACCAACACCAGAAGCTGTTGCTGAAAGTTGCGCTAAATATATGGCCCAAGGTTTTAGACATGTACGTATTCAACAAGGTGGGTACGGTGGAACTGGAACTACTAAAGAACAACCAGATTTTCGCAAAGC
>JBEIIN010000205.1:0-2545 GCA_040380795.1 Sediminibacterium sp.
CAGTTACCATAATGTCCAATACCATGCACTACACCTGCTAGTAAACGTTGTGTTTTTTTATCTTCTAATTTTCCAAAACGTAAACTATTCAATGAAGCAATAGGACGCGCGCCCATGGTGAAAATATCTCTTTGAATTCCACCTACTCCTGTAGCCGCACCTTGAAATGGCTCCAATGCACTTGGGTGATTATGTGATTCAATTTTAAATACCACACCGTAATCATTTCCAATATCCATTAAGCCCGCATTTTCTTCACCGGCAGCTACTAACATTCTACCACCATCACGCGGTAAAGTTTTTAACCACTTGATAGAATTTTTATAACTACAATGTTCAGACCACATGCCACTAAAAGCACATAGCTCTGTGAAATTAGGCGTGCGTCCTAGTTTCGTTTTTATACTTTCAAATTCTTCTTTAGTAAGTCTTAATTGCTGGGCGGTTTTGACGGTAATTTCCATTAGTATTTTCTTATTCTTTATAGATGACGCGAAGTTACAAAACCATAGACTTAAGCTATCATGGATTTACCAACATTCAAACGCTTTGTTGTTAGTAGTTATAAAATGAATGATTATGATTATCAATAGTTTGTATAAGTAAAACATATTATTTAATAATTTAATATTTATATTTTATACACATTTTATGCATTTAGAGATGATTCTCACTCTTAAAATATGAAAACCCCATAACTTTGGTTCATTATTTAATATTAAAATAATTTACATATGTCTTTAAGATTCGATGCCGTCAACCATGTAAGTCATGAACGCTCTATTAACCCAGAAGTTCATTCTCAAAAAATTACCGCCATTTTTGGTGAAAGCGTTTTCAATGTAAAAACTGCTAGAGAATATTTAAGTGATGAAGCTTATAAAAGTTTAGTGAACAGTATTAAAGGTTCTAAAAAAATTGAAAGAAATGTAGCAGGACAAATTGCTACAGGTATTCGTGCTTGGGCAGAGGCCAAAGGCGTTACACACTTTACCCATTGGTTCCAACCTTTAACAGGAACTACTGCAGAAAAGCATGATTCTTTTTTTACATTAAAATCGGATGGTACTGCTATTGAAGAATTTGATGGCGCTGCTTTAATACAACAAGAACCAGATGCCTCTTCTTTCCCAAATGGTGGATTGAGAGCAACATTTGAAGCAAGAGGTTACACCGCATGGGACCCTTCTTCACCCCCATTCATCATTGAAATTGGTAATGGTAAAACATTATGTATTCCTACCATCTTTATTGCGTACACAGGAGAATCATTAGATTATAAAGCGCCTTTAATGAAAGCGACTGAAGCTTTAAATAAAGCAGCTGTAACAGTTTGTAATTTATTTGATAAAAATGTAACTAAGGTAACGCCCACTTTAGGTTGGGAACAAGAATATTTTGTAATTGACGAAGCCTTAGTAAATGCAAGACCCGATTTAGTACAATGCGGAAGAACCGTTTTTGGCGCATCACCTGCTAAGGGACAACAATTAGAAGATCATTATTTTGGATCCATTCCAGAAAGAGTCTACGCTTTTATGCGTGACTATGAAAATGAATCTTATAAATTAGGTATTCCTTTAAGAACAAGACATAATGAAGTAGCGCCTGCTCAATTTGAGTGTGCACCTATTTTTGAAGAAGTAAATATTGCGGTTGACCATAACATTTTATTAATGGATGTAATGAGTCGTGTAGCAAAAAGACATCATTTAGTAGTATTACTTCATGAAAAACCATTTGCAGGTATTAACGGAAGTGGTAAACATAATAACTGGAGTTTAGCAACTGATACAGGTGTGAACTTATTAGCACCAGGTAAAACACCTAAGACCAATTTAATGTTCTTGACTTTCTTTGTCAATACTATTAAAGCCGTGCATGATTATGCGGATATCTTAAGAGCCTCTATTGCTTCTGCCTCTAATGATTTTAGATTAGGCGCGAACGAAGCCCCTCCTGCGATTATTTCTGTATTCATAGGAGACTATTTAACTAAAGTATTGAACGATGTGGAAAGCCGCGTGGGTACTAAGTTTGACGAACAAGATGAAGCTATCTTAAAATTAGATTTACACCGTAGCATTCCTGAATTATTATTAGACAATACCGATCGTAACCGTACTTCTCCCTTCGCTTTCACGGGAAATAAATTTGAATTCCGCGCGGTGGGTTCTACTGCTAACTGTGGTCACCCAATGACTATTTTAAATACGATTGTGGCAGATACTTTAAACAAATTTGCAGCAGAAGTAGATGCCTTAATGGAGAAAGGTGATAAGAAAGAGATTGCCATCATGCAAGTCATTCAAAAATATATCGTATCAAGTAAAAAGATTTTATTTGAAGGCGATGGTTATAGCGAAGAGTGGCATAAAGAAGCAGAGAAAAGAGGATTGCCTAATTTAAAGACAACGCCTATTGCATTAGATGCGATGGTAAAAGCGCAAGCGAAAAACAACAAGAAAGAAAACTCAAGATAGACACCCAGTGAATAAGAGGCACGGGAAAAAGGAGAATAATAGGATAACATCCAGAAAGTACA
>JBEIIN010000206.1:0-2537 GCA_040380795.1 Sediminibacterium sp.
GGTCTATAATGTCTTGAAATATTTTATTCTTCTTAGTCTTTTCTTTTTATAACATTAAATATACTACGTCCTTCGCGAGTTTTAAAAGCGAGGCAGAGTCTAAGCCATTATAGTAGCCACGAATTTGCATTTTTTTATCAATTAAAATAAAGCGGCTAGTATGCACAAAATCAGGGCTAATAGGTTCCTGACTAAATTGATCTACTTTCAATTCCTCAAAAGCAAATTTATAAATAGAATCGCGATTACCTGTTAGTAGCCACCAGTTGTCGGCAATGACGCCCGTTTTATTGGCATAGGCCCTTAATACAGGAACGCTGTCTCTATTAGGGTCAACACTGAGAGACATAAAATGAACAATAGAAGTGTCTACCTTTTTACGAACATCTCCCCCTCTTGTAAAAGATTGTTGCAGCTTACTCATGTTATTAGTAAGCTTGGGGCATATACTGCCACAGCTTGTAAAAAATAAATCAAGAATAATTATTTTCCCTTGCTGATCATATAAATGAACCGTATCACCCAATTGATTTACTAATTCTATATTCTTGGTCTTATGCCAAATACTATCCGATTTTTGTTTGCCATCCACTACCTGCTCAATAACCGAGTCTAATAGATAATGGCGAGGCATGATAACGGCTGTATCACTGGACGATTTTAACCATAGGTAACAGGCTACCGGTATTACCAGTGCAATCAATAAACCATAAATGGATTTCTTAGACATATTATATATTTAAAAAACCACCTCTGTTATCGAGGTGGTTCAATTTCTTATTACAGGGCCTCGAGCTCCTTTTTTAATAATAGGGTTCTACTTCCGGTTTAGCAGTTTCATGACTTGTTCCAATAGTTTCATGTTTTGCTGCAGGTGCTTCATGCTTTGCATCTTTGGCCTCATGCTTAGCTGCTCCATGTTCCTTCTTTTCTACTTTAATAGTAGCTTGTTCTTTAAAATAAGGATTGTAATTATTACGTAAATTTCTAAATGAACTACCATCCCATAAAAAAGCGCCAATAAACCATACAAATAATAACAATGGCACCACAATGGTCATAATTAAGTTTTTTACTTCATGCTTTAAGTGCATAAAATAAGCAACAATATAAAAAGCCTTGGCCATCATTAAAATAACAATGGTTCCCTTAATAGCTAATATTAAAGCTTCTGAAGTCAAGCTAATCATCCAGAAACCTAAGATTAATTCAATAATAGTAAATACCGATAAAATGATGGTTACTTTTTTAATTTCCGCCATCGCTTCTGCGTTATGCGCTTCGTGGTCTGTGTGTGAATGTGACATATAAATTGTTGAATGCTAATTATAATAAATAAAAGATTGTAAATACGAATACCCATACTAGGTCTACAAAGTGCCAGTATAAACCTGCTTTTTCAATCATTAAATAATGACCTCTTTGTTCAAACTTATCCATCAGTGTCATGATTAACATAATGATATTAATAACTACCCCGCTAAATACGTGGAAGCCATGAAAACCTGTAATGGTAAAAAAGAAGTTGGTAAAATTAGTAGTGCTCGCAGTGCCATCGGCATTTAAAAAAGGATTCGCTCCCCACCAAGCACCTTCATGAAATAAATGATTCCACTCCCAAGCTTGACAACTTAAAAAAGCGATACCACCTATAATAGTTAAAATCATATTTCTCACTACGCCTTGCTTATCCATATTCTTACCAGCATGAACTGCTAATACCATGGTCACGGAGCTAATGATTAATATAAAAGTCATGATACTTACAAATACCAAGGGTGCGTTTACTCCTTCTGGTGCAAATGGGAAACTTTTAAAAACTTCGTTAGAGTTAGGCCATCCGTTGGTTGAAAAGCGGACTGTACCATAAGAGATTAAAAAAGCACCAAAAGTAAAGGCGTCACTCATTAAAAAGTACCACATCATTACTTTTCCGTACTCAGAATTAAAAGGACTTTTTCCTCCTCCCCACAATTTTGCTTCATTTGGCGAAGCGGTTGTTGTTGTTGACATGTTCAATTTCTATTTCAGTGCAAAAATATTGGCTATCAAGGATATTCGTATCAAAAAACCGGGTTTTTTTTGTATTTATCTTTAACAAATTGGGCCCTTTTTATCCAATCCATTGAAGGAAGACAAAAAGGTAAATCCAAAGTATATCTACAAAATGCCAGTAGGTAGATACCAACTCTACCGGCAAGGTATTTTCTGTGTTGTTTTTGGCCGTCAAAGACTTAAAACGCACCCCAAAAAGGGCTATCACCCCACCTAAAACGTGTAATAAGTGCAAAAAGGTGATGACGAACAAAAAGGAGGCGGCTGAATTGCTTCTTGGACCCATTAAAGCAATATTGTTGGCTTGAAGTGCCATGAAGCCTTGGTACTGTAAAATCATAAAAACCACCCCTAAAATAGCCGTAATACTCAAAAAACTACGGTAAGGGTTTTGAAGCCCCTCTTTAGCCTTTTTGACTGCCATTTGCATGGTAAAGCTACTTAGTAGTATAATCACGGTGGCGATAAAGAAAACTTTAGGA
>JBEIIN010000207.1:0-2524 GCA_040380795.1 Sediminibacterium sp.
TAATTGGAACTCAGCAGTGGATGGAAAAGAATTTGGATGTTATGACTTATCGCAATGGAGACGTCATACCGCAGGTAACTGATGCAGATGCATGGGCCACATTAACAACAGGTGCATGGTGTTATTATGATAATGACCCTCTTAATGGCGCTATTTATGGTAAACTATATAATTGGTATGCGGTTAATGATCCAAGGGGCTTAGCACCACAAGGGTGGCATATACCCACTGATGCAGAATGGACAACTTTAAGTACTTTATTGGGTGGTGAATCAGTTGCGGGCGGTAAGATGAAGACAACAGGCACCACTAGATGGACCACACCCAATACAAACGCTACCAACGAAAGTGGATTTTCAGGTCTTCCGGGCGGCAACCGTTCCAACAGTGGAGCATTCACCAATGTTGGCAACTACGGCTACTGGCAGAGCTCTACAGAGAGCGGTTCAACGGCCGCCAGGTACCGCTACCTGGGCTACCTCAATGGCAACCTAGACAGGTTCAGCTTCTTTAAGACGGCCGGGTTCTCGGTTCGTTGCCTAAGGGATTAATTTTTGCTGTAAGTGAGGGTAGAGCCAAACTTGTTTGAGCTATACCGAGCGAAGCAAAAATCATGTAAATAATTTATTTTATTTATTCTCGAAATAAGGTATTTCGTCTTTAGATACCGACTCCTTTTCTTGCCAATAAGCAAGTGAAACAATATGTCCATCAGCAGTTTTTAACTGACGGCCAAAAATAGCATTGGCTGCATTAAAACATAAATCGGTTACGCCTATTGTAAATGTAGTGGGAGCAGGAGGAACTATTGGAGCGGCTGCTACTACAGGTGCTGGAGCTGGGGGTTCGCCTTCCACTGGTGCTGCAACAGGTGCAGCAGGTGCAGCAGGTGCAGCTTTTGGAGCAGGGCTATCTACTACCACCACTTCGTATTTATTGAACTCTAATAAAGTTTTTAAAAACTGTACACGCTCAGCACTTGCATTTTTTTCTACAATGGCACATTTGCTTGTACCTAAGTCTTCAAATTCGTGGTTCTTATTAATTGCCATAATACTTTATTTAAATACCAATACTTAATGAGTAAATATAATCGTATACTAAACTTGCTAAACCCGTAATAATAATACCTGCAACACAGATATACATAGCCAGCTGAGTAATTTTAGGAATGCTTAATTTTTGAATAGGCGCTTCGTTCTCATCCATGAAAATGGCTTTTACTACTTTTAAATAATAGTAAAAAGAAACCACCATATTTAAAGAAGCGAATATAATTAAGCCGTAATTATCTTTAGCAGCACCAGCCATCATTAAAAATAACTTACCAAAAAAGCCCGCTGTAGGGGGTACTCCTGCTAATGAAAATAATGCAATGGTTAATACCCAAGATAAAAACGGATTGGTTTTATAAAAGCCTTTAAAGTCTGATATATTTTCTTTACCTGCTAAGGCGCTTACCACCGACACCACACCAAAGGCGGCAAGGTTAGAGAATACATAAATTAATACAAAGTATACTAGTGAGGCAGATCCTGCTTGAGAGCTTCCTGAAATACCAATTAATATAAATCCTACTTGCGCTATAGAAGAGAAGGCTAGGAAACGTTTAAAGTTATCTTGTCTTATGGCGAATAAATTACCCATTAAAATGGTAGCTATAGATAGAACCACTAGCACACTATACCATACAGTAGCAATAGGAGTAAATACTTTATATAAAATAGAAGTGAAAGTGAATAATACCGCTGCTTTAGAAACCACCGATAAGAATGCCGTAACTGCTACTGGAGAGCCTTCGTAAACATCGGCAGTCCATAGGTGAAAAGGCACTGCAGATATTTTAAAAGCAAAACCAGACACCACTAGTATAAATGCAAATATTTGCATGGGGTTATTAGTTATATGTGCCGTTAAAACATCGAAGCTAAGCGTACCTGTTGTGCCATATATAAATGATATACCCATTAATAAGATACCTGAAGAAAAAGCAGAAGATAAAATTAATTTCATAGCAGCTTCTGATGATTTTCTTTTAGCTAAATCGAAATTAGCTGCAGCAGCTAGTGGAATGGTAGACATCTCAAGGCCTAGGTAGAACATTAAGAGATTACCACTTGAAATCATAAAGAACATACCTAATAAAGAGGTGAAGATTAATAAATAAAATTCAGCCAATTGCTTATGGTTTTTTAACCATGCGTAAGACTGCATGGAAATAATTAATAAGGCTAGATTCAATATATTTTTCTCGAGTACAATAAAGGCATTAGTGGTAAACATGCCATTGAAAATACCACCCTCAGACATACCAAATAAACCAGCTGCTAAATTAAGAACCAATAAGCCATTAATTAAATTTAAAACGATTTCATTTCTTCTCTCATTAACAATTTTAATAAATATAAAAATAAAAATAATTAATCTAAGTATAAGAACATGTCATATTAATATAAAAATGTTAGATTACAAGAGTCGAAATTAATTAAGGGTAATGGCTTTATCAATGTTGATCATTAAAAAA
>JBEIIN010000208.1:0-2483 GCA_040380795.1 Sediminibacterium sp.
ATAATTACTAATTTATCTTTATACTGCTCATATACTTTTTCTAAACCTTCGTATTGAGGTGTATAACCACATTTTGAGGCAGTGTTTACAATTAATATTTTTTTGCCTTTAAAGCTGGCTAAGTTTAAGTTTTTACCATCAATGCTTTTTACGGTAAAACTATGTATGCTTTGAGCATTAGTAGTTAGTACGGTGGCTATAAGTAGAATGCTTAATAATGTTTTCATAGAATTTGATTTTTGCGTAATAAATATAACAAAATTATTTAGAAAAAGTTGACTAGATCGTATAAGCGGCAGCCACTACACTAAGGGAATGAGGCCTAGCTTCACTTAGTATATACTTGGATACAGATTCAATGGTGGCCCCTGTAGTAATGACATCATCCACCACTAAGACATTTTTTTCAGCTATTTGTGCTGGGTCAATGATAGAATAGCTTTGAGGACTAAGTTGGGTTCTTTGAATTCTATCCTTGCTGGTTTGACTGATTGCATTTTTATGCTTTAACAGTAAGGGTAGAATTTGAATATGTGGAAGTTTTTCTTGAATGCCTTCACAAATAAGGAGGACTTGATTATACCCTCTTGCTCTTAGTTTCTTTTTACTTAAGGGCATGGGAATCATGCAATCGATATTTTTAAATCTTTGGCTATGGAGCATATCCCTCCCAATGATATTCCCCAGTAGCCTACCTGCTTTTTTTTGATGTTTATATTTTAAAGCAAAAACCAAAGACTGCACAATACTATCCTTGGTAAAAAATAAACTGGCTCCCGCTTCATGCAAGGGCACTCTTCCCCAAAATATTTTTTCAATGGTATTTTTTTCAATGGATAAAAAATGAGTATAGGGTAAATTTTTTTCACAGGCTTTGCATAAAACATTTGCAGGTGATAGTTCTTCGCTACCACAATGCATACAAATATGTGGGTAGAATAAATGTAAAAATCCTGTGCTATATGCTTGGATACGATTAAGAAAGGAGCTAATGAATGGTAATCTGATATAAGTTAACTTAGGCATTGAAGAAGAGCTTATAGGCTTCTTCCACTGTTTCTACTGCCACCACACTAATGCCTAATTTTTTAGTATCAATTCCTTTTTGGTTAAAGCTTGAAATAATTATTTTTTCAAAGCCTAATTTTTCAGCCTCTGCAATTCTTTGTTGAATTCTATTGACTGCTCTAATTTCTCCATTCAGTCCTACTTCTCCAGCAAAGCAAATACCTTGAGGAAGGGGTAGGTCTTCAAAAGAAGATAGTAAGGCGAGTATAATGGCCAAGTCCATAGAAGGGTCTTCTATTTTTAAACCTCCTGCAATGTTTACAAAAACATCCTTCATGCCAAAAGCAAAGCCACCTCTTTTTTCTAAAACGGCTAACAAAAGTTGTAGCCTTCTTAAATCAAAACCCGTAACAGTTCTTTGGGGCGTGCCATAAACACTTTGTGTAACTAAGGCTTGTACTTCTATTAATAAAGGACGCATGCCTTCCATAGAAGCGGCAATAGTGCTACCACTTAAAGCATCATTTCTTTGGGCGATTAAAAAAGCAGAAGGGTTGGTCACTACTTTCATACCCTCGCTAGTCATTTCATAAATTCCTAGTTCGCTCGTACCACCAAATCTATTTTTTAAAGTACGTAACATTCTATAAGCGTAATGTCTATCTCCTTCAAATTGCAATACGGTATCTACCATATGCTCTAATATTTTTGGTCCTGCAATGGTTCCTTCTTTGGTAATATGGCCAATTAAAAAAACCGGCGTGCCTGTTTCTTTAGCAAAGCGTTGAAACTCTGCAGCAGTTTGTTTTATTTGAGAGACGCTACCTGCAGCCGCTTCAATGACATTGGATTCTAAGGTTTGTATAGAATCGACAATGACCACCGTGGGCTTTAATTTTTTGATGGCTTTAAAAATAGCCGCTGTATGTGTTTCGGTTAATAAAAAGAATTGATCGTTTTTGATATTCAATCTATCGGCGCGCATTTTAATTTGCTGAATACTTTCTTCACCGCTGATATATAAAACCACTTGCTCCTTCATTAAAAGACCTTGTTGTAAAAACAAAGTACTTTTCCCAATGCCGGGTTCACCTGCAACAAGTATAATAGAGCCTAGCACAATACCGCCTCCTAATACTCTGTTTAATTCGGCGTCGCCGCTGTCAATTCTCTTTTCTGATAAACTATTGACTTCGTTGATGGCAATAACCGTAGTGCCTTTTTGATTCGTATGATATTCTTCCCAAGTACTTTCTTTTTCCTTACCACTATCAATTAATTCTTCAGTAAAGGTGTTCCACTCATTGCAAGAAGGACATTTGCCCGCCCACTTGGTGGATTCGTATCCACAATTATTGCAAAAGAAAGCAGATTTAGATTTACTGAAAAATTATTGTCAACAATACATGCAAGTTTGCCTTGATTTTTGTCGTAAAAATAATCCAACACTGGTTTGGGATTTTGCTGTAACTTGG
>JBEIIN010000209.1:0-2427 GCA_040380795.1 Sediminibacterium sp.
ATGAATTTTTATGGAATATGTTACCGGTTGATTCCACTGCAAAAATGGGTGAAGTCACAGGGCTTCAAATTTTAGATTGGTTAGAAAAAGAATTAGAAAATGCATTTGCAACTGATCCGAGTAAACGTTTTGGCGGCTGGTTTGTTCGTTTTGCTGGCATGGAAGTCAATTGTACCATTGGTAAACCAAAAGGACAAAGAGTCAACTGGGTAAAAATAAAGGGACAGGCCTTAGATAAAAACAAATTGTATAAAATTGTGGCTTGTGAAAGAGAAGGAGACCCAAATGATACCTTATGTAGAATAGAAAAAGTAACCAACCCAATGGCTACCAATATAAGTTTACACGAAGTGATCAAATCTTATTTAGCAAGTAATTCGCCTGTAGCACCTAAGCTAGAAGGTAGAACAATTGCAACAGATCAATCACCTACCCTATTGACACAATTACAAGGGACTACTTATCAATTTAGATAAATGAAAAATTTATTTAGACTTCAATATTTAGAAAGCATAAAACCTATAAAATAAAATTAATGAAAAAGCAATATCTAGTACTACTTGGTATCATTACATTAATTGGTGTTTACTTTTTAGTAGGATTTATTAGTGGGGATTATTTTAAAATAGATGGTACTATTGCCAAAACAGATAGCACTTGGGTGGGGCCAAGTATTTATTTAGACAATACCACAATGGGCGAAGAACGTGAATTGATTATTTATGGACAAGAATTGATTGCACATACTTCTAAATACCTTGGACCTAAGGGATCAGTCGCACAAATTACCAATGGGATGAATTGCCAAAATTGTCATTTACAAGCGGGCGCAAAGGCATGGGGTAATAATTACGCTGCCGTTTTTTCTACCTATCCTAAATTTAGGGATCGAAGCGGACAAATAGAAACGATTTATAAACGTGTAGCAGATTGTATGGAAAGAAGTTTGAACGGCACTGCCGTTGATAGTAATAGCAGAGAATTCAAAGCGATCTATACTTATATCAAATGGCTAGGGCAAGACGTTGAAAAAGGGGGTAAACCACATGGCTCTGGAATAGAAAAATTAGCTTACTTAGATCGAGCAGCTGATCCACAAAAAGGACAAATTGTATACACTGCACAATGTCAAAGTTGTCATGGTGCAAATGGAGAAGGACAGTTTACTTTAGATGAATTAGAATATGCATATCCACCACTTTGGGGACCACATAGTTACAACGATGGTGCTGGTTTATTTAGGATAAGTAATTTTGCAGGTTATGTAAAAAATAACATGCCTTATCTATTAACCTCACATGCAGCTCCTAAATTAACAGAAGAGGAGTGTTGGGATGTAGCTGCCTTTGTCAATAGCCAACCAAGACCGCACAAAGACCAATCAAAGGACTGGCCTAAATACGATAAAAAGCCTTTAGACTTTGCTTTTGCGCCTTACGCAGATAGCTTCTCAGAAAATCAACATAAATATGGACCTTATAAGGCCATAAAAAAATTCTATACTAAATAAATAAAAAACAATTAACATGATCGAACAGATTCAACAACCCTGGCCTTGGTATGTGGCTGGTGTTATTATTGGGCTCATTGTACCTGCATTGCTTATTTTAGGCAATAAAACTTTTGGTATTTCTTCTAATCTTAGACATATATGTGCTGCATGTTTTCCGGCAGACATTAAATTCTTTAAATATGATTGGAAAAAAGAAATATGGAATTTCTTTTTCATAGGAGGTATTTTCTTAGGTGCGTTTTTAGCAAATCATTATTTAATGAGCAATGCACCAATGGAAGTGAGTCCGGCATTGCAGGCAGAGTTAGCGCAATATGGTATTACTAATTACAATTATATGCTACCTTCTGAATTATTTAGCTTTGAAGCCCTATTCACGCTTCGTGGTTTCATTATGATGGTCGTAGGTGGATTCTTAGTAGGTTTTGGTACAAGGTACGCAGGTGGTTGTACTTCTGGCCATTCAATTATGGGCTTGAGTAATTTACAATGGCCTTCTCTTGTTGCAACAATATGCTTTATGGCAGGAGGATTCTTTATGGCCAATATTATTTTACCTTGGATTTTATCCTTATAAAAAATTAAACAATGAACAACGAAAGAGTACAAAATATAGATAGCAACACCGCTTGTGTGAATGCATCGGAACAACAGCATCCAGGCTGGTATAATTTAAAATATACAGCAGTAGGTATATTATTCGGTATTGTATTTGTAAAAGCAGAGATCATTTCTTGGTTCAGGATTCAAGAGATGTTTCGCTTACAAAGTTTCCATATGTTTGGCGTGATTGGAACTGAATTAGTAGTATGGGCCATTTCGGTTTTATTGATAAAGAAATTCAATTTAAAAACAATTCATGGAGAAGTGATAAAAATTGCATATAAATAATTAAACAAAGGTCAAATATATGG
>JBEIIN010000210.1:0-2421 GCA_040380795.1 Sediminibacterium sp.
GTGCAAACGACAATTCGAATTTTATTATTCATCCAATTTTCTTGCACTTTTTGTCTTGTAGCATAAGGCATACCTGCGTGGTACTCGGCAGCAGGGTAGCCATAGTCTTGCAATAGTTTTGCTAATTGACTTACATTATTACGGGTGCTACCATAAATAATAATGGTACCTTTTATATTTTCTAAGATTTTTCGAAGGCTATGTATTTTAGTAGCTACTTTATGAACGCTGTAACTGAGATTAGGTCTTAAAAACGAACTACTAATAACAATAGCGTTTTTTAATACTAATTGTTTTACAATATATTCTTGTACTAGGGGAATGGCAGATGCCGTCATAGCTAATACAGGAATGGAAGGAAACATTTTCTTTAATACATCAAGCTTTCTGTAGGAGGGCCTAAAATCGTAACCCCATTGAGAAATACAATGCGCTTCATCAATGGCAAATAAGGTAATGGGTAGGGCTTGTAAAAAACTTTGAAAAGATTTCTGTACTAGTTTTTCTGGAGAGAGGTAAATAAATTGATACTTACCAGCGAGTGCATCATTTAAGATAGTTTCTTGCTGCTCTGCGTTAATTTCTCCTCCTAAATTTACGGCTGTTAAATTTTTACTCTTTAGATCCTTTACTTGGTCTTGCATAAGTGCAATTAAAGGACTAATGATAACGCAAATGCCCTTTTGATAAATGGTGGGCACTTGAAAGCAAAGTGATTTACCAGCGCCTGTGGGTAATAAGGTGAGTACATCCTTGCCTTCTAAGACCGCTTCTATGACTTCTTCTTGCTGAGGCCTAAATTGAGTATAGCCCCAATACTGTTTTAATATTTCTTGTACAGTTTTCAAAAGTGCTAGACCAATTTTTTCTTAAATAACCTTAATGAATTAATGGCTAGTACTACATCGCTTAATCCCATAATAAGCGCTCCGTAAGTGGGTCCCCAGGTACCTAGTAGGCCAAGGGCTGCCACTGGAATGGCAATAATATTATAGGAGAATGCCCAGGCTAAATTTTCTTTAATGGTTTCATAAGTTCTTCTACCTAGTCCTAAGGCCATAGGTAAATTCTTAAGTCCTTGATTCATTAAAATAACTTGCGCACTTTGAATAGCTATATGAGAAGCATTGCTTAATGAAATACCAATTGTGGCTTTTGCTAAGGCAGGAGCGTCGTTAATACCATCGCCCACCATGGCAGTAGGACTTATTTTAGTAAGGGCTTCTAATTTATTTAATTTATCCGAAGGGCTTTGTTCACTAATTATTTCTTGAATGCCCAAGGCCTTACCTACTTGCTCGCATTTAATTTTTCGATCGCCACTTAATAATATAGTATGAATACCTTGTTTATGTAAGGTAGCAATTACTTCTTTTGCCTCTGGTCTAATTTCATCTGCCACATCAATCCAGCCTAAGAGCTTGTTATTTTTTTGAATATAAATATTATGACCATCTTCAGCTTTAATTTCATGTAGAGAAGCAAAAGAGCCTGCAAAGTAAGTATTACCTTCTTTGTCTGTCGCTTGAATACCCATTCCTTTTACTTCTTCAATAGTTTTCCATTTTATATCTTCTTTATTTTTCCAATGCGTGCTAATACATTTTGCAATAGGGTGGTTAGAATATTTTTCTAAAGAGTAAGCAATTTTTTTAAACTCCTCTTCTGCTAATCCCGTCTCTACATTAAAATGGGTAATAGTAAAATGTCCAGAAGTTAAAGTACCTGTTTTATCAAATACAACTTGCTTGATGTCTTTAAATGTTTCTAAACTTTTTGCATTTTTAAATAAGACCCCATTACGTGCACCTCTGCCAAGTCCCACTGCAATGGCTGCAGGTGTTGCTAAGCCCATGGCACAAGGGCAGGAAATTACCAGTACAGCAATGGCTCTTAGCATACTTGCCCCAAATCCAATATCGGTAATGATTAAGTTGCCTATAAGTGTAAGTAGGGCAATGCCTAAAACCAAGGGTACAAAAATGGCACTAATTTTATCGGCTAAAATTTGCACGGGTGGCTTTTCACCTTGCGCAGCCTTTACCATTTTTAAAATATTGGCAAGCACAGTATCGTCGCCCACTGCAGTAACATAGGCTTTAATGGTTCCATTTTCAATAGTGCTGCCTCCTAATAATATATCATGCATTTTTCTAAACACAGGCACACTTTCTCCAGTCACAATACTTTCATTCACACTGGCCTCACCCCATAAAATTTTACTATCCATGGGAATGGTTTCACCTGCATTCACTAAAATAATATCGCCCACTTTTAAACTTGTACTTTCTACATTGAAAATAATTTCTTTATGATTTTCATCAAAGACAATCATATTGGCCATTACTTTTTGTGCTTTTACTAAATCTTTTAAAGCGCGTTGTGTAGATTGTACGGAAGCATCCTCTAAATAATTACCAA
>JBEIIN010000211.1:0-2405 GCA_040380795.1 Sediminibacterium sp.
ATAATTAATAAGGATAGGTTCAATATATTTTTCTCTAGTACAATAAAGTCATTGGTGGTAAACATACCATTTAAAATACCACCCTCAGACATACCAAATAAACCAGCTGCTAAATTGACAAACAATAAGCCATTGATTAAATTTAAAACGCTTTCATTGCTTCTCTCTTTACCAATTTTAATAAATAGTAAAATAAAAATAAGTAAGCTCAGTATAAGCTCCTGTCTTAGTAATATAAAAATGTTAGATGACATGAGGCGAAATTATTTAAGGGTAATGGCTTTATTAATGTTGATCATTAAAAAATCGGTACTAGGCATAATTAATTGGTTAATTAAAAAGGGCGCTAATCCGATAATTAAAATTCCTATGATTAATAAACCTGCTGCTAATTTTTCATTCCAGTTTGCATCGCTTAATAAAGCATGCTCATCAGAAATAGGGCCCATAATGGTTTTGCCCGTTGCACGTAATATATATACTGCAGTGACTACAATGGATGCTGCAGATATTACTGTTGCAGCACGATATACTCCATCAGGGTTTTGCCAAGAGCCCATAAATACGGTCATCTCGGCTACAAATCCGCTGAATCCTGGTAGGCCTAAAGAACATAAACCTGCAATCACAAATACGGTGGAGATAAAGGGCATGGCTTTTAATAAACCGCCTAATTGTGCCACCATTCTTGTATGTGTTCTAGAGTAGATCATACCAATAGCTGCGAAGAATAGGGCGGTCATTAAACCATGTGATACCATTTGTATAACGGCGCCATTAATAGAAGTCTTATTCAACATGCCAATACCAAAAATTACAAATCCACAGTGACTAATGGAAGAGTAGGCATTGATGTATTTTAAATCGGTTTGCATCAAGGTGGCGAATGCACCATAAATAATGGCAATGGTAGCAAGTAAAATAATGATCCATGAATAACTATGTGCTGCATCGGGCATTAAAGCGGCCATGCGTAAACAACCATAGCCACCTAGTTTCATAGAAATACCTGCTAAAAACATAGAAGCTGCTGTAGGTGCCGATGCGTGACCATCGGGTACCCATGTATGAAAAGGAAATAAAGCAGCAAATATGCCAAAGCCTAAAAATAGAAATGGGAAGAAGAATTTTTGAACACCTAGGTTCATACTCATTTTTCCTATTTCCACCATATCAAATGTGTTGGTGTTATAATAAATACCCATTAAGCCCACAAATACTAAAGCAGAACCTGCCATTAACATTAAGGCTAGTTTCATGGCACTGTTTTCTTTTTTACCAGATCCCCAAATACCTATTAATAAAAACTTAGGGATAACGGCTACTTCTAAAAAGAAAAATAAAGTAAATAAATCTAAAGAAATAAAGAAACCATAAGCACCCATGCTTAATAATACTAGTAAGAAGAAGTATTCCTTACTTAGTTTTTCCATGGTCCAAGAAACCAGTATACCCGCCACCACAATAAGCGAAGTTAACAATATCATAGAAAGTGCAATGCCATCAATACCTATATGGTAGTTAATATTCAATGCTTTAAACCAAACAGTATTGGTTTCAAATAAATGCGTAGCGGTATTGCCAGCAGCTCTTTGATCCATATACAATTTCAATAACCAAGCTGCAGCACCTAATTGTGCTAGAGAGCCCACCAGTCCAATAACTCTTATTTGTGCTAATTGCTTACTCAATAAAATGAGTAGGGCAGTAAGCAAGGGTAATAAGATTAATAAAGATAAATTCATATAAATATTTTATTTCCAGATATAAATAAATAATACCGATAAGGCCAATACACCACCAAAGAAGTACAAGGCATAGTTTTGAACCTTACCCGATTGCAAGCCTTTAATAGCTGTTGAAATTTTTGCAGTGGTACTTGCTAATAATATGACAAAACCATCTACTATATTTCTATCTGCCCAAGCAATAGGTTGTCCTATAAGTGGGAAGACAATTTTTTTAGTGATAAACAAATACAATTCATCTACATAAAACTTTTTATAAGCCGCTCTGTAAAAGCCACCAAATACAGCTACAGCTTTATCTGATTTTGTATTTTCTTTTTTATAAAAACTAGCAGACAGTAAAATAGCAATAATAGATAGTGTCACCGGTGCAATAGAGAAGATTAAATCAATATGTGTTTCCAGGGCAGCACCATCGGATGTGATAAATTGAGAGAATGGAATAAATCCTACACCCACTGCACAAGCAGCTAAAATAACTAAAGGAAGTTTCATAGTCCAAGTTCCTTCGCCATGGTCATGCGCATCGTCATGGCCAGCACTATGTGCTTTTGCAGGGGCTTCCTTGCTCAAGACAATATTAATATACAAACGGAACATTTAAAATCTTGTAATTGCTGCTGTTATTGATGCCGCACCATAATTTGCTTTATTCTC
>JBEIIN010000212.1:0-2392 GCA_040380795.1 Sediminibacterium sp.
GGACGCATCACTATATCTTCCACCACAGCTTGTGGGCTTAAATGAGCAGCTGCAAAAATCATCTTCGCAATATCCTCAGCTTCCATAATACGAGTAGGTGCTACCCCACTGCCCGCCCAACTATTGGTATAAGTAGCTCCAGGATAAACGCCTGTTACTTTGATACCTTTATCTTTTAATTCTTCTCTTAAGTTTTTTGAAAAACCATCGAAGGCATACTTACTAATACTATAAGAGCCACCTTGCGGATAAGCATGCAAAGAAGCAATAGAACAAATATTAAAAATATGTCCAGCCCCCGCTTTTATCATGGAAGGCACAATGGCACGTGAAGTATGATAAGCAGAATATAGATTAGCTGCTATTTGTGATTCTAAAACACCCTGTTCTTCCTCCATTAAATTACCTGGTAGGAAAAAACCTGCATTATTAATTAAAATAGAAGGAGTGCCCAAACTCAAACACCAATTTCCAAAGCCCTCACAGTCGGATTGCTTTGATAAGTCCGCTTGCATACTATGAATAGTTACTGCAGGATATTTTTTTTGTAAACTTTCACTAGCCTCTTTTAAACGAGAAGCCGTTTTGCTACAAATACATAAACTATGGCCTGCAGCCGCAAAGGCTTCTGCCACTGCATATCCAATTCCTTGTGAAGCACCTGTAATAACAACCAGCATATAATTAATTTATAGATAATCTAAATAAAGAATAAAGATAAGGAGCAAAACTGTAAATTCGTTCAATACAATTAAACCTCAATGCCCTATAAAGACCTATTTTTTGATCTCGACCATACTATTTGGGACTTTGAATTAAATTCCAAAGAAACCTTATGGGATCTACATCTTAAATATGACTTAGAGGCAAAAGGCATTCATGATTTTGATGCGTTTTATAGCCAGTACAGTGCGCACAATCACAGGTTATGGGACAGGTATACCAAGGGCTTTATTAAACAAGAAGAATTAAGATGGAAGCGTATTTACTTAAGTTTACTAGAATATAAAATAGCTGACGAAGCATTGTCTAAAGAAATGTCTGTTGACTACTTAGACATTCTCCCTAATAAAAAGAATTTATTTCCCTACACCATTGAAATTTTAGAGTACTTAAAAAGCAAGGACTATACGATGCATTTAATTACCAATGGATTTGAATCGGTGCAGTTTAAAAAAATAAAGAACTCAAATATAGCAGACTACTTTACCGAAGTAATTACTTCAGAAGGGAGTAATTACTTAAAACCTAATAAAGAAATTTTTGACTACGCCTTAAAAGCTTCCAATGCAAAATTAGAAACTAGTATTATGATTGGAGACAATGAGTCGGCAGATATTCAAGGGGCCATTAATGCAGGTATGGATTCCATCTTTGTAAATCATTTACAAATACAGCCTACTTTACCTGCCACGCACACCATTACACATTTAAAGGAATTGGAAAATATATTCTAAAGGCTTTAAAAATACGTGCAATTACCAACTAGCAAGAACGGTAACCCCACCCTTAACCACATCGCCAATTTTTGCATGAATTTTTGTACCCAATGGTAAGAGTAAATCTACCCTGCTACCAAATTTTATAAAACCGTATTCATCGCATTGTTTGAAGGATTGTCCCACTGTTGTATAGTTACATATTCTTCTCGCTAAAGCACCTGCAATTTGTTTGCATAAAATACTCCCTTTGCTATTCTCCACTACCACAGACCATCTTTCATTATCGGTAGAAGATTTTGGATGCCAGGCTACTAAAAATTTACCAGGATGGTATTTATTGTATACAATATTTCCAGCAATAGGTAAACGGTTCACATGCACATTGGCAGGACTCATAAATACACTTAATTGAATTCTTTTTTCTTTATAAAACTCATCGGGCTCCACTTCTTCAATCACCACTACTTTGCCATCGGCAGGAGAAACAATAGCATCATCGCTAATGGTTAATGCACGAACAGGCATTCTAAAAAAAGACACTATGAACAAAAAGAAAGCAACTGTAATGATAAATACCGCCCATGCACAAATCGCAGAGACAGGAAATAGGTAAGAAAAATTCAAAATATTCAAAACGCCTACGAATATAGCAATCAATGAAATGGTAGCCGTCCCTTCTTTATGTATAGTCATTTTGTAAATTTAGTGGCAAATGTAAAACATCTAAAACAGAATCTGAAGAATTAGCCATACAAATGGGGTGGCAAATAAGATAGAATCAAACCTGTCTAAGAAGCCCCCATGGCCTGGCATCATACTACCACTATCTTTCACGCCAGCCAGCCTTTTTAATTTACTTTCTAATAAATCTCCAAAATTACCTGCAATGGAGGCTATTAAACTAATATAGAAAATGTATTTTACTTGAATAGGCACCACCATGGGCATGA
>JBEIIN010000213.1:0-2388 GCA_040380795.1 Sediminibacterium sp.
TGGCGCATATACACTGCGAGCCTTGCTATAATCAGATGTATTATTTCCTATCGCATATTGGATACCTCCTAAAATATGTTTTAAATACAAAGGTTCTGAAAATGATTCATTGGTATGACCTAGCTCTGTATAAAAGACTCTACCACCATCATAATTATGGTACCAAGCCATTGGGTGCTTGTCGCCATTCTCTCCACCTTTATAAGATTTTTCATCAATACTTATAAGTACTTTAACATCGGGGTTTAAATTTTTAAAATTATACCACTCATCTTTTCTAGTCCAAGTAGCAGGTAGGCTATCGGTAGAAGGATGATTTTTATCGTTAATTATTAAGGTAGCTTCTTGTTGATCGGGATGGCTTTTGAAAGAACCTCCAATCATTTTCACATACCAGTTCCAATCATATTCAGCATCTGCAGCGGCATGAATACCAACAAATCCACCACCTGATTGCATATATCTTTCTAGGGCAATTTCTTGGTTACCCGATAGTAATTCTCCGGTGCTACTTAAAAAAACGATGGCAGCATATTTTTTCAAACTATCTTCTGCAAATTTATTCGCGTTGGTAGTAGTGTCTACATTAAAACCATTTTTTTCACCAAGGTCTTGAATGGCTTTAACGCCTGTGGGAATAGACTCATGGTAAAAGCCACCTGTTTTATAGAAAACTAAAATAGTGGGCTTACTACTTCTCTTACTGCTACAAGAAGCAAGGATGACTAACAAAAAGCTAAATAAGGCAATATTTTTAAGGACAAAATGGGTTGTTTTTTTCATTTGTTTAATTTTTGTGAATGAATCGTTTGTGGCAGTTAATTTCCCACTTTTTTCGCTTATGGCAAAATAAAGATAGTCTAGTGGTAAATGCCTGTAAATGAAGCTAATGGAATGCTTATTTTGTCCTTACTAGAGGTATTCATATTCCCTGACCAGTAAGGGTATATTGGAGTTAATGCTAAGTAAGCCAATTTAAAGTTCACTAGGAATTCATTTTGTACTAATTTAGTAAAATATTACCTTTATTCTTAATAAAATCTAAGCTAATACTACAATATGAGAATATTTAAAATTTTACTAGTAGCCCTTCCTTTCATGCTAATGGCATGCAGCAAAGGGGGCGATTCTACGCCAACACCACCACCTGTTGTGGTTGTTCCAGAAGCAGATATTGCTTTTAAAGTGGAGTTTACACCTGACACTGAAATTGATTATACAAAATTATATGGAGCCATAGGTGGTGCACAGGACATTATTGTAAAAATTACCTCTGCCTTGCCAAAGGATGGAGTGACCATTGATGTTAAAGTGACAAAGGATGCAGATAATACTGTCGTTTTTAACAAAAATATTACAGCTACAACAGCCTCTAATACTATAAAAATTTCTGGTTTATTGACAGAGAAATCTACAGCAACGGTTTTAGTTACTTCAAAAACTAAAACCGCTAATGCAGCTACTAAAACATTTAAAATATCAGCTAAATAATTTAAAGTTAGTCAACCTTTTTATAAACCCTTGTAAATCTTGTATTTGCAAGGGTTTTGTTTTTGGGAAGAAGGTAACAATTATTTTACTTTGTTTTTGAAAGTAAACACTTAACTTCCCTATTCATTAAAATCAAAATTCAAATGAAAAAATTATTTTCAACACTTTTATTATTATGTATGATAATAGGAGTGAATGCACAAAAAAATGCGAATGGGGTTATTTATGACAAACATCCTTCCATTGATGTGGTAGAAAAATTCATGCAAGCCTTTGTGAAGGGCGATGCAGCCACCATGACTAGTTTAACGACAGACGATTTTAAGGCTTATAATGCCATGAATACGAACTGGGATTACAAAGGCCAAGATTTGGCAACTTGTATTCGTAATGCTCAAAATTATGTAAACAACTATACAAACTTCTCTATAACTAAAAGAGGGTCTTCTTATCCAGATGCTCTAGAGTATAAGAAAGACGGCATTTGGGTGTACACCTATAATGTGTTCTTTGCTATTAATAAAAAATCGGGCTTTAAAATTCAATCTCCTTATGATTGCACTTTCATATTAAATGCAGATGGCACTAAGATAAAAAACATGAATTTTTATATGAGTACAGCCATGTTGGTTAAGAATGCTGAATCTGAACAAACATTGACCAATGGTATTATTTATAAGAATCATCCGAATATTGTGAAAGTGAGAAAATTGGTTGCTAATTTCTCTTTAGCGAATATGGATGGTATGTTTGTAGACTTTGCACCCAATGCAAGATTTAATGATCTTAACTATGCTTATGGAGTATCCAAAAATATAGAGGAGAGAAAAAAAGACTTAACACCTTTTTTAGAAAATATTGAAATTGAAGGAATAGACGAAATAGGGTATCCGGACA
>JBEIIN010000214.1:0-2373 GCA_040380795.1 Sediminibacterium sp.
AATAAAGAAGAAGAAGAAGAGGCATTGCCTGTTTATGGTTTTACACTTATGCTTGTAGGTTTAGCAGAAGGTTTACTAACGGGCATTGTTGGTGCGGGTGGGGGTTTTTTAATTATACCAGCCCTTGTAATCCTTGCTAAGCTTTCTATGAAAAAAGCCATTGCTACTTCCTTGGTTATTATAAGTATAAAATCCTTGGTGGGTTTTTCCGGAGACCTTTTGCATACCGCTGTTGACTGGAATTTTTTATCGAAAATAATTTTATTAGCAACGCTTGGAATTATAACAGGTAATTACTTAAATAAAAAAATGGAAGGTGCTAAACTTAAAAAAGGATTTGGATTTTTTGTTCTAGCAATGGCCATTATTATTTTTATAGAACAGTTTTTCTTTTCTAATTTGATAAAGTAAATATTTTTTTCATCAGTACCCATTTCTCTCCTGGCCCAGCAGTGGGTAAGGCTTGCTGGTATTCCCACATTAATTTTTCCCATTGCATCACCATTTCATTTTTAGCATCCATGGCTGCTTTTTTCTCAAAGCTAAAATCATCGTCGGCTTCAATAATCATAAATAATCTATTGGCTACTCTATAAATTTCTAAGGCTTTGATACCGGCTTCTTTAATGGATGCAATAATTTCTGGCCAAACAGAAGCATGATACTCTTCATAAGCAGCTATTAAAGTTGGATTATCTTTTAAATCTAGCGCCAAACAATATCTTGTCATATTATTAAATATTAATTAGTATTATTAAACTATTGTTATTATAAATAAATACCTATCATAGTTATTTATTGTAATTCGTTATTTCCATATACAAAGGCCTCCATCACGCGCATGGACTGCAGTGCATCATCAGCGGAGCAAGGGTTTTCGCCTACTCCATTAAAATAAGCCACTATTTTTTCAATAAAATTTTGTTGATTATGTTTTGGGGGATCAAAATGAATTTGTTCTTCTTTATTTTCAATCGTTAATGAAATGGTATGTCCAAAAACAGGAAATGAAATTTTTCCTTTCGTCCCTGTAATTTCAAAAACATCTATTTCTTCTCCTTTATCTAGACAGAAACACCAATTGCCTTTACATTGAAAACCGTTCTCTAATTCTATTTCACCCGTCACAGTATCTTCTGCTTTGTATAAATTAGCTTTATTGAATGATTGTCCTTTATACGATTTTGCTTTGCCAAAAAAATAAAATACAAGATCTAATTGGTGTGGAGCTAAATCATAAAAATAACCACCTCCTGCTACACTTGGATCAATTCTCCAATTTTCAATAGGGTCTAAAAGGCCGCTATCATATTTTAACATCTCAATGCGAACTGAAGTGATGTCTCCAATTGTTTTAGCATCCACCAAACGTTTTACTTCAACAAATAAAGGAAGTGCTCTTCTATAATGTGCAATCACTAGGGGTACCCCTATTTGTTTTGAATAGGCGCCCATACGCTCACAAGCTGCAACGTCAATCCCCATGGGCTTTTCAACATAAACAGGTTTACCCGCTTGCATAGCTGCAATGGCATAAGCTTCGTGAAATTTTGGAGGCGTAGCTATATAAATTGCATCCACTTCTGGATGATGAATTAATTCATTGGCATCAGTAAAATAATAAGGGACCTCATGTCTCTGGGCATATAGTTTTAGTTTTTCAGCATCTCTGCGCATTACCGCTATTAATTTCGAATGGGGTGTTTTATTAAAAGCAGGTCCGCTTTTTACTTCTGTAACAGAACCGCAACCAATCATGCCCCATCGAATTGTTTTCATAGTTCTGATTTAAGATAAGTTTTGATTCGGAAAATTTTCAAAACTTTTTAATTGGAATTGTAATGATTAAATTTAATAAAAAAAGGGCAGTGTAGATACACCGCCCGAATTTAACGATTGCTTGCAATAAAACCAGATAGTCGTCATAGATGGGATCGAACCATCGTTAAGGGTTTTGCTGACCCTTGCCTCGCCACTCGGCCACATGACTATGGGCAAATATACATAAAATTTGTATAAGTCTACTATTTTTATAGACTTTTATACTATTTAGTATACACAATAGGTATTTATACTAATTGGTTAGTTTGATTGGCCCTCTTAAAGGCTATTATATATAAGTATAGAGTGAAAAAATAATTATATTTAACATAGCCCCGATTTTAAACCAAAAATTAATTTAATATGAACAGCCGACGTATTTTTTTAAAAAATGCAGCACTTAGTTCTGGAGCCTTAATGAGTTCTAATTTATTTGCGAGCAGCAGCATATTTAATACCGATACTTTAAGAGTAGCTACCATTGGTGTCAATGGAATGGGTTGGGCGAATACCCTGGGTGCGCTTTCTGTAAAAAATGTAGAAGTAGTGGCT
>JBEIIN010000215.1:0-2317 GCA_040380795.1 Sediminibacterium sp.
CATACCAAACGCCTAGCTGATTCTTTGTTTAGTGAATAAAAAAGGGCCCTTATTGCTAAGGGCCCTAACCAAAAAATCAATTTCTTAAACTATATTGGCAATACAACAGCATCTATAACGTGAATGACACCATTTCCTGCTTTTAAATCAGTTGCAGTAACAGTTGCAATTCCACCTTTCTCGTCTGTTAAAATAACTTTACCACCCTTAATAGAAGCGGTTAATGTACCACCACTTACAGCTTTCAAGGTAACTGAACCATTACCATCTTTGATAGCCTTTAATACAGCAGTTGCGTCTAAATTACCAGCAACCACATGATACGTCAAAATCTTAGCTAAGGTAGCTTTGTTCTCTGGCTTTAAAAGACTTTCTACAGTTCCTTTTGGTAATTTAGCAAAAGCATTGTTCGTTGGCGCGAAGACTGTGAAAGGTCCTGCACTTTGTAAAGTAGCTACTAAATCAGCTGCTTTTACGGCTGCTACTAAAGTTGTGTGCGCACTAGAACCTACTGCTACATCTACAACTGTTTTTTGAGCTGATGCAGAGATAATACCTCCAATTAGCATCGTCAATAAAAATTTCATTTTCATAATAATTAATTTTAGTTTATTTAGATGATAAACACCTAATCGAGTAAAAAAGTTTTTATAAAAAGGGTATTTACAATTAATTAACAGCTTTGTTAATTAATTCTACCTAAAAAACGAGCTAAAAGCTCTACAATAAAATTTTTGTGTTAACATACCTGAGATAATACAATACCCCTTTTCATTAAAAACTAGAGCGGTATTTGGAAAACCTATTCTACTGCAAATAATGTTGAATTAAAAAAGTAGCTACACCTGCTATAAATCCTATGAGTGCAATCCAACTTATTTTTCTTAGGTACCAGAAAAAATCAATCTTTTCAATGCCCATTACTGCGACCCCTGCAGCAGAACCAATAATTAAGCAGGAGCCTCCTGTACCGGCAGTGAATGCTAGTAATTCCCAGAAATAATGGTCCTGAGGATAATCATTTAGGCTATACATGCTTTGTAAAGCTGCCACAAGTGGAACATTATCAAAAACAGCAGACAATAATCCAATGCAAATAGCTACCAAATTTAGATTACCTATACTACTATTTAATGTACTTGCCATTTGTGGAAGTATTCCAACCACCTCTAAAGAGGAAATGCTTAGTAGTATGCCAAAAAAGAATAAAATACTAGGAGTGTCAATTTTTCTAAGGGCATGGCTAACAGATAAAATACCTTTTTCATTGCCATTCTTTTTGTTATGTATTAATTCAGTTAATGTCCAAATAATACTTAAACTTAAAAACATACCCATATAAGGAGGTAAATGAGTCAATGTTTTAAATAGGGGAACAAATAATAGACATCCTATCCCAACATAAAAAATGAGGTTTCTTTCAAACGAATTGGTATTAAAATTTAAGCTATTCTCCTCATTAGCCCTAAGTTCAATTTTTCCTTTAATCATATAATTGATAATTAAAGTAGGCACTATCATACATACCAAACTTGCTAAAAATGTTTGCTTCATAATATTCAATGGTGATATTTGACCACCAATCCACAACATAGTTGTAGTTACATCTCCAATGGGACTGAATGCGCCACCTGCATTGGACGATATAATCACTAAGCCCAACAAAAGCCATTTAGTTTTTTTATCTTCTATAAGTTTGTTTAATATAGACATCATTACAATGGTACTCGTTAAATTATCTAGCACTGCAGACAAGAAAAAGGTAATGACCGAGATAAGCCAAATTAACGTTGTTTTATGGTTGGTTTTTATACGCTCTGTAATATTTTGAAAACCATCATGTGCATCAATAATTTCCACAATAGTCATGGCGCCTAGTAAAAAGAAAACAATTTCGCTAATTGCACTTAAATGATGGGAAAGTTGTTCAATAATGATTTCTTTATTGGAAGCGTTGGAGATAATTAAAGTCCAGCAAAGCACTGCCGTCATTAAAGCGGTTGCCGATTTATTAATATTTATTGTATGCTCAAGGGTAATAGCTAAATACCCTATTGTAAATATTATTATTAAAATTGTTATCATACAAGCGCTACATTGAGGTGAAAAGTAATGCAATGTAAACTAATCTAATCTAATGCTTATATTTAAGTACGAATAGTATTGAAGACTAGCTCTTCTAGATATTTAATGATTTCTTTTTCATCCTTAGATTTTGAAAAATCGGTAAGGGTGGGCAGATGGTTCATGAAAAAGTTCTGTAAGTGTGCCATTTCAATAATGGTAGAAGCCAAAGAATGTGGGTATTTATATTTAG
>JBEIIN010000216.1:0-2299 GCA_040380795.1 Sediminibacterium sp.
CATACAAGGTCTATTTCATTTATAAAAGGAGCTAATACTTCAGCATCGGTATTGGGGTTAATGGCTACACCTGCCTTCATACCTTCTGCTTTAATTTGAGCAAGGGTACTAGCTAGTTCAGGACAAGCTTCATAGTGCACCGTTAAAATATCGGCCCCTGCTTTTTTAAAGGCGGTAATATATTTTTCTGGAGAGACAATCATTAAGTGTACATCGCAAACCTTGGTAGTAGCCTTTCTAATTTGTTCAATAATAGGTAGTCCGAAACTAATATTGGGCACAAAACTTCCATCCATGACATCTAAATGAAACCACTCGGCCTCGCTTTCATTCAGCATATTGCAGGCATTGCCTAATTCTAAGAAGTTAGCTGCTAACAGGGAAGGTGCGATGATGGGCATAGAAGTATTTGTACAAAGGTGTATTTTTTAAATGATTTTGCCATAATTATGTCCATTAATTATGACAGAAATATGACAGAAAAAATAGGCTTTACTGATTTTGGTTAGCTTTATTGCATTTTTACTAATTACTTTTGCTGACTACAAATTAACTTATGAAACAGATTTGCATTTTATCTTTATTGACTATTCTAGGCCTAAGTGTTCAAGCGCAGGATTCAGTTTTATTTGCGGGTGAATCGCATTTTAAAAACGTTATTCAATTAACCAAGGGAGGAGATAATGCCGAAGCTTATTGGAGTTTTGATAGCAAGCGTGCAAGTTTTCAAAGAACCAATCCTAAAGAAGGGATTAATTGTGATCAAATTTTTATGGGCTTGGTTCCGACTTCCAACACAGAAAGTTTTAATTATAAATTAATTAGTGGAAATAAAGGAAGAACTACTTGTTCTTATTTCACCAAAGATGGGGCGCATATTATTTACGCTTCTACTAAAAATGGGGGAGAGGATTGTCCGCCAGCAGTGGACCGCGCAAAGTATGGCAATAGATATATTTGGCCTTTATATGCTAGCTATGATATTTTCGTTGCAGACACGAACGGAAAAAATGAAGAGCAAATTACGCATAGCGAAGGCTATGATGCAGAAGCCACTTTATCTTATGATGGTAAAAAAATGATTTACTGTAGTGTGAAAGATGGTGACTTAGATTTATATGTAATGGATTTAAAAACAAAAAAAGAAATTAGAGTAACCAATACTTTAGGATATGATGGCGGTGCTTGGTTTAGTCCAGATGGTAAAAAAATTGTTTGGAGAGCAAGCCGTCCTTCAACAGCTGCAGAAGTGGAGGAGTATAAAGCCTTATTAAAAGAAGGAATGGTGGCGCCTACTCAAATGGAAGTATGGATTGCGAATGCCGATGGAACAGATGCCAAGCAAATTACCCATTTAGGACAAGCCAATTGGGCACCAAATTTCACGCCCGATGGAAAACATATTATTTTTTGTAGCAACCATGAATACAAACGTGGCTTCCCCTTCAATATGTATTTAATAGACTTAGAAGGGAATCATTTGGAAAAAATTAGCCGCGATAAAGGCTTTGATGCCTTCCCTATGTTTAGCCCAGATGGTAAAAGAATTCTATTTTCTTCCAATAGAAACAATGGAGGAACTAGAGATACCAACTTATTTGTTGCAGATTGGGTGGACTAGTTCGCTTAAATTTTTATATATTAGCTAATTGAATCTTCAATTGCTCACAATATTAAAAATTATAATATGAATACTGGACTGCTGCATTTACATAATTTACTAAGATGGGTGGTCCTAATTACCCTTCTTTTATCCATTGTCAAGCTTATTTCAGGACAAAATGCCCTTAAAACCAGCAAAATTTTGCTTATTAGTGCGCATACTAGCTTGGTTTTAGGACTTTACCAATACTTCTTTGGAGCCGTGGGTTACAAGCTTATAGCTGCAGCAGGAGGGATGAAAGAGGTGATGAAGGACGCCGCTACTCGTTTTTGGGCGGTGGAACATATTAGCTCCATGCTTATTGCCATCGTTTTAATCACCATTGGCCATATACACTTGAAAAAAGGGGGTAAGCCCAGCTTAACTGCCACATTCTACCTCATTGCCTTGCTCTTAATCTTGTCTGCTATTCCTTGGCCTTTTAGGGCTGGCATTGGCCGACCATGGTTGCCAGGTCTATAATTCGCTAACTATTTGATTATCAATATTTTTTAAAGGAGAACAGCCCGTTCTCCTTTTATTTTGCACATTTCGCAATATTTCGGGGTGAATTTTTCATAATTCCATTCATTTCCATATCTTTGCAACCCCAAAATAAGTATGTCAAAACAACCGCTGATTAAACAAGATGGAGTA
>JBEIIN010000217.1:0-2266 GCA_040380795.1 Sediminibacterium sp.
AACAGATAATATATTTTCTTGCATAAGAATAATTTTTAAAATGAATTTAACCCTTTTTATTTGCTTTCCAATATCAATAAATCATTAAAAGCAATCTCGTGTTCCTTGTTCATAGACCTAATTAATGCATTTTTATCCTGGTAGCTTTTTTCTATGACATGCATTTTGGCAGGGTCTGTATAAATAGCAGGGTTGGCCATTTCTAATTCAATAGCTGCCTTTTCTGTATGTAAGGTTTCAATATTATGCTCAATTTGTGAGATAACTTTTTGTAATTTTTGTATTTGCTTTTGCAAGTCCTTGTCAATAGCTTGAGGTTTCAGTTCTGCAACGACTGCAGCATCTTGTTTGCCTTGCTTGCGCGTATCTTTAGAACCTGCATTTTTAGTAGGTTCTGCTAATTGTGCTTTTTGTTTAGCCATTCTTTCTTTCCACTCAAGCCATTCTTTATAATCGCCCTTGAATTCAATAATTTTTTCATCTTCAATTTCCCAAATTTTATTAGCAGTCTTTGAAATAAAATAACGGTCGTGACTTACTAATATAATCGTACCATCATATTTAGTAAGGGCTTCAGCTAATAATTCAACAGTGACCATATCTAAGTGGTTAGTAGGCTCATCCAGCATTAAAAAATTGGCCTTACTAATAATAGTTTTCGTAAGGGCTACTCTTGCTTTTTCTCCTCCACTTAATACTTTAATTTTTTTATCAATTTCATCTCCTCCAAATAAGAAGCAACCTAGTAAGGCGCGTAGTTCTAATTCAGTATTTTTGGTACCGCATTCTTGTACTTCTTTTAAAATGGTATTGTTCAGGTTCAAAGACTCTAATTGGTGTTGCGCATAAAAACTCTCTTCTACATTATGGCCCCAAACTCTTTCTCCTTCAAATTTTTCCATACCAGCTACAATTCGAAGTAGGGTAGACTTGCCTTTTCCATTGGCACCAATCAATGCAATCTTATCACCTCTTTCAATTTCTGCAAAGGCATTGTCTAAAATTTGAACATTGGGGAACGCCTTGCCAACCCCTTTTAAGTCTACTAAAACTTTACCTGGTGTTTTATCTACCGCAAAGTTGATTCTAATATTAGGTCTCTCAATTTTAACATCTTCAATCACATCTAATTTATCCAATCGCTTTTGAATAGACTGTGCCTGCGCTGCTTTAGAAGCCTTGGCTTTAAATCTTTCAATAAACTTTTCTTGTTGCTTGATATAATCCTGTTGGTTCTCAAAGGCACGTTGTTGTATTTCTACTCTTTGTTCTTTTTCAATTTCATAATGCTCGTAGTCGCCTGTGTAAAAATGTAATTGTTGTTGATACACTTCTACAATTTTATTCACCATTTTATTTAAGAAATACTTATCGTGACTTACTATAACTACACTTCCTTTATAATGTAATAAATATTTTTCTAACCATTCAATACTTGGTAAGTCTAAGTGGTTGGTAGGTTCATCTAATAATAGTACATCGGGTTGTTGTAAAATCATCTTAGCAAGTAGCACACGCATTCTCCAACCTCCACTAAATTCTTTATAGGGGCGAGATAAATCCTTAATGGCAAAACCTAGTCCATGTAAAACTTCTTCTGCTTTATGGTTAATATTATAGCCATCTAGTAAATCAATTTCGTGTAAGGCATCGGTATATTTAATAAGTAAATCGTTGTCCTCAGAATTAGCTTCTAATTCTTTGCCCAATTGCTCAATTTCTTTTTCCAATTCACGTACTCTTTCAAAAGCACCTAGGGCCACTTCTGTAATGGACTCGTTGGTATCAAAACTTAATAAGTCCTGGTGTAAATAACCAATGGTGGTATCTCGGCCTTTTTCAACAGTTCCTTTGCTAGGGGTAAGCTGGCCTACCAATATTTTTAATAAAGTAGACTTTCCCGTACCATTATATCCAATTAAACCAATGCGTTCGCCTGGTTGGATGGACCAATTAGCCTCAGCCACAATGACTCTTGCCCCAAACTCAAACGTCACATTCTGTAAACCTATTAGCATATTTTTTCAATTCAGACCGCAAAGTTAGCAAGTTGGACTATCTAATTATGCATAAATTTGGAAAAAGATTCTATGAAGCCCTATTTCTTTATCCTTTTTGCCTTTTTAGTGATGGCTTGCACTAGTCCCGAAGATCCTGCTATCAATAAGGAGCTTTGGGCATATAGCCCTGAAAATAACCAGGTAAATTTTGACAAAGCCTGTATGCCATTATTAAATAATTATCAGGAACTATTAAAAGGGGTAGC
>JBEIIN010000218.1:0-2209 GCA_040380795.1 Sediminibacterium sp.
AATCGCTAGCGGGAAATTTGTAAATTGTGTTAGTTCCGTAGTCCCACTTGTTTAGCAGGCTCTCCAGAAATACCTGTATCAATTTCATCAAAAATCATAGTAGGTAGGTCCACCGATTTTGCCACCAATGATTTTATACATAGCATAAGTCTACTTAATTCCCCACCACTTGCCACTTTTTTAATTGGCTCAAATTTCTGTGTATTATTAGCATCAAATAATATATCTACTTTGTCTTTGCCAAATAAATGATAGGGGACTTCGTCAATAGTTACTTTTATTTTAGCATTGGGCATACCCACTTGATGTAATAATTTATTGACATTATTAGTAAGTGGGGTCATTTGTTTTTCTCTCTTAGCAGTTAATCCAGCAGCTGATGCAATCACTTCTTTCTCTAATTTTTTTACTAGGGTAGCAAGCTCATTAATTTGATCATTCAAGTTCAGCACTTCAGATAAATCTTTTGCTAATTGTGCAGCAATGCTTAATAGCTCTGCCGTGGTTTGTACTTTATGTTTTTTCAATAAATTATAACCTAGAGAAAGACGCTCTTGAATAGTAGCAATTTTTTTATCGTCAAAGTCTATTTTGTCCTGCCATGAGCTTAGGTCGCTGGCGATATCGGCAATTTCAATTTGCGCAGCTTTTAACCTAGTCACTAAATTGGCAAAATCGGGCTGCCATTTCACAATGCTTTCTAAATTATGCCCCATTTGTTTTAGTTGTTGCACAATGGGGTTATCGGAATGGTCTAATATTTGAATGGAGGCTGCTAACTGCGATTTAATACCCACCGCATTTTCTAAAAACTTTAATTCTTGGTCCAGGTTTTCTAATTCATTTTCTTGCAATTGTAAACCGGCTAATTCTTCGTGTAAATGTTGCTTATAGCTTTCAGTTTTCTCGAAATCTTCTTTTTGCGTAATAAGACTTTGTAATTTTTTCTCGTTTTCTTTCCAATGGGTATAAGAAGCTTGGTATTCCGCTAATTCTTTTTGGGTAGCAGCCAATGCGTCAATAACGGTTCGTTGAAAATCGGTATCGCCAAGGGCCATGGTATCAAACTGTTGGTGTAGGTCTACTAGTTTACTGGTTAAGTCTTTTAAAATAGTAAGTGTAACAGGTGTATCGTTGATAAAGGCCCTCGATTTTCCTTGTGCATTTATTTCTCTTCTAATAATAAGCTCTTCGTTTAATTCAATTTCATTTTCTTCAAAAAATGATTGATGATTTTTTGGATCAGCTAATTTAAATATTCCTTCTATAAAACATTTTTTACTTGCCTCTCTGCAAACAGTGCTATCGGCACGGTCCCCTAAAATTAAACCTAGGGCACCCATAATTATACTTTTACCCGCACCTGTCTCCCCTGTAATGACAGAGAGTTGGTTGGATAGATCAATGCTTAGATGATCTATTAAGATATAATTTTGTATTTCTAATTTGGTTAACATCGCAAGCTGCAATATACATTACCCGAAAATGATGCACAAATTTTGTTACTAAGAACGGCTACTGTTTCAGACAGCGCTGTATGCCCGATTTTGCTTTCTGGTCTAAGGAATTTTTGAAAGCGTGGTTTTTCATTGCAATACAGGTATTAAAATACTCGATGGCTTTAGAAAATAAGCCCCTGTTCTCATAGATTAAGCCTATTTGAAGTGCTGCTCGGGCTGCAAAATATTCAGTCAGGTTTTCTCCTTTTTCTATGGCCGATTTATAAAAGCGTATCGCATTTTCATCGTCCTTCATTAAATCATATATACGAGCAAGGCGGTAAGCGAATTCAGTTTTATCGGCATCTGTGGTAAAATCGTTGGAGGTTTTACCTGCAAGAATGGCGAGGGCTTGTGATTGATAACCGCCATCGCTCAAGAGTCTTGCTTTTAATAAAACAAGGTGGGGCCAATTGCCTTTTTTAGCATTTTGAAAAGCGAGTTTGTCAGCATCAGTAGTTTGACTGCCTTGAGATAAAACATTGCTCCTATAAGCAGCGGCTTTTTTTGTATCGCCCTGCATGTAGGCAATCCAGCTTAATCTTTCATAGGCATCTTTCACATAAAATTTACCTTTGAAAGTAGTAACAAATTCTGTGAAAGCTTTCTGCGCTTTATCTAATTTCAATTCATTGATATAAGCATAGCCAATTTCATATTGCCAGAAAGGAAGTGGTAAGTAAGCATCAGCTATTTCCAGTTGTTGTACA
>JBEIIN010000219.1:0-2196 GCA_040380795.1 Sediminibacterium sp.
AAGCAAATTAGTTTCCATTATCGTTCAAAAATATTACGAATCTAAAAACTAAACCAATGCAACCATTAATCTATCAAGGAAAACAATTAAAACTACACCAAAGAGCAACTTGCCTATTAGAACTGTTAAAAAAAGCTCAAGCAAGACAATCTAGTATTGAAACCGACCTTCAGAAATGGAGAGGAGCAACTTGGGACAATCCTATTAAGCTAATGAACAAGTACGAGGATGACTATCTCATTAAGATTGCTAGAATGAATCAAATACAAAAGCGAATCTTAAAGTCTTATCACTTCTTGATATTAGACCTTTATGAGATTACCGAAGATTTTATGTTACCAATAAACCTTTTACATTTTTAATATGACATACATAGACAATAGCAAATCCCAATTATTACGAGAAAACTACATTTTAGAGGTAGAGAATGAGATGCTTAGAAACCAAATTAGAAAACTTAAACTAGAAATCAATGAACTACTGGTCAATGCCAAGCCTAAGAGAAAGGCAAAAAGCGATGAAAGAAAAGATTAATTATGTAGAAAATATAATTAAGGAGATATGCAAATACTATTCTTTAACTGCCGAGCAAGTAAAAGGTAAAAGCCGTAAAAGGGAAATAGTAAAAGCAAGGTTTATTTCTATCTATATTATTAAGAACGAAACTGATTTTACTTTAAGTGCTATTGGAAGGATATTTAACAGAGACCATTCAACGATTCTACACTCTATTAAAATTATTAATAATACTTTAACACTTAGGTACGATACTGATATTTCGGATGAATTAAGAGAAATAAAAAAGATTATAAATAATTTGACTTATTAACAAAATAGTCTTAATTTTAATTATTATTAACCAAAAAACCATAGTATGATTCAGTTACAAACAAATTCACTTATCAACATTTACAAGGCAATTTCTGATTTTCAGCAAGAATGCCCAGTAATTCACAAAGGCACAACAGGTCATAATTACACCTACGCAGATTTGCCTACAATTTTAGAAACAATTAAACCTTTACTCAAAAAACACAATTTGGGTATTACTCAACTTTTAGTTGAAGATGGATTAAAGACAATCCTATTTCATACAATTAGTGGAGAAACAATTGAAAGTACTGTTAATATTCCTCAAATAACATTAAGGGGTATGAATGAATTTCAGTCTTTTGGTTCGGCAATAACCTATTATCGTAGGTATAGCATCTCTGCGATTTTATTTTTAGTAACCGATAAGGATACGGATGCCTCTGGAGAGAAAGCTGCATCTGTATTTATTAAGAAACACAAGTCAGTACTGGACTTAACATTAGCTATTGATATGTGTGAAACAGTTTCAGAGTTAAGCAAATTGCATAGCTTGAATAAAGATTTATTAACTACTGATTTGACTGCTTTATTTACTCATAAAAAAACTAATCTATGATTGACCTAAAACTAATAAAACTAAGAGATTTAGTTTCTTATTGGGAATGGAAACATAGTGCTTGTCATAAGTTTTGGATAAATGAAACCTATCAAGAACTTGTAAAGGCAAGACAAAACCTAAAAGAATATAAGTCTAAGCATTACCCAGAAACACCATTATTAACCCAGCCTAATCCATTCCTACGAATGAATGATTGGACTGAAAATTACGAAAACTATGAATGAATTTACTAGCATTGACTTAATGATTGGTCAATTAAATAAATCAATCAAGGATATTGAAGCTACATCTTTAAGTACTGATAATTTTGTTCTACGAACATTGAATGCAACGTTAAGATTAGCTTTAGATATTAAGACCGAAGAAATGAATTATTTTAAATCTAAAAACAATTAATATGGCTATAAGTACTTGTTGTGGAGCAGAAACCGATATGGATGAAATAGGAATTTGTCCTGAATGTATGGAACATTGCGACTGGGAGGAAGAAGATGAAGAAGAAATCGCAAAAGACCAGAAAGAACAAAACGAAATAGATGAACAAATGCTAAGAGAAGCAGAAGAAAAATTACATAACCAATAAATAAAACAAAATGATAGTATTATCAATTGAAAAGGAAGCCGTTAAATGGAAGAAATCCGAAAAGAATGGCAAAGAGTACGCAACAGTAGTCGTTGAAAAACGCAAAGAAAAGGATAAGTATGAGAATACTCATTCAGTATCTAACTCTCAATCCAAAGAGGAAAGAGCCGAAAAAAAGAAG
>JBEIIN010000220.1:0-2188 GCA_040380795.1 Sediminibacterium sp.
AACCATTGACTTAGATAAACAAACCATTACCATTGATAGAACAGGGGCTTCTGAAAGCTTTGAAATAAATGCTTATAAGAAAACCTGTTTGTTAAATGGCTACGACGATATTGATTATTTATTAAGCATGAAAGAAGAGATAGAGCAGTTTGAATTAAATCATAACAAGTAATAGAAGAAAAATAATTAGAGATAAACTTTTATCATAATGAAAAAGAAAATAGCAGTCATCCTAGGCGATGGCATTGGTCCAGAGGTAACAGAGCAGTCAATTAAGGTATTAAATATTATTGCTAAACAATTTAAGCATGAGTTTAGTTATGAGCATGCTTTAATGGGCGCTATTGCCATTGATAAAACTGGTAATCCCTTACCAGATGAAACTATTAAAATATGTTTAGCTAGCGATGCTATTTTATTTGGAGCCATCGGCGATCCTAAATATGATAACGACCCTACTGCTAAGGTGCGTCCCGAACAAGGTTTATTAAAACTTAGAAAAGAATTACAATTGTTTGCCAATATTCGTCCGGTAAAAACTTATGAGACCTTACATCATCTTAGTCCTTTAAAACCAAGGATACTTGAAAATGTAGACTTCATCATTTTTAGAGAATTAACAGGTGGTATTTATTTTGGTGATAAAACTGTAAGTGCCGATGGCACAGTAGCTAGCGACAACTGTTCTTATTCAGTAGCAGAAATAGAACGCATAGCGCATTTAGCTTTTCAATATGCACAGAAAAGAAGAAAGAAATTAACCTTGGTAGACAAGGCCAATGTTTTAGAAACATCAAGACTATGGCGTAAAGTGGTACAAAAAATTGCGGGTGAATATAAAGACGTTACGGTTGATTATTTATTTGTTGACAATGCTGCGATGCAAATTATTCTAAACCCAGCTCAGTTCGATGTGATTTTAACAGAGAATTTATTTGGAGATATTATAAGTGATGAAGCTTCTGTATTAGCAGGTTCATTAGGCATGTTACCTTCAGCATCGGTAGGTAATACAGTGGCTTTGTTTGAACCTATTCATGGTTCTTATCCACAAGCTAAAGGAAAAGATATTGCTAATCCAATGGGCTCTATTTTATCTGCAGCTATGTTACTTGATCATCTAGGTATGCAAAAAGAAGCCAGCATAGTAAGAGAGGCCGTAGACTGGTGTTTGAGCAATAAGTTTGTATCAAAAGATATAGACCCCTTAAATAGTTATAGTACTTCAGCTATTGGCGATTTAATATGTGAGTATATAGAAAAACAAGTAACTGGTGAGGGGCATGTGCATCATGAAAGATTGCATAAATCCACCATTATCTAACAAACATTCGTCTTAAGGTTAGACGAAAAAAGGGGCGTAATTTTACAAATAGTTTTTTAAAGAAAAAATATGGAACTAAATAAATATTCAAAAACAATCACACTCGATCCAACCCAACCAGCAGCGCAAGCTATGTTTTATGGTATTGGATTTACCGATGCCGATTTTCAAAAAGCACAGGTGGGAGTGGTAAGCATGGGCTATGATGGTAATACTTGTAACATGCATTTAAATGCATTGGCTAATGATATTAAAAAAAGTATTTGGGAAAATGATTTAGTGGGACTTACATTTCATACCATTGGGGTGAGTGATGGCATGAGTAATGGTACACCTGGTATGCGTTATTCATTAGTAAGTAGAGATGTAATTGCAGACAGCATTGAAACAGTTTGTGGTGCTCAGTACTATGACGCCTTAATAGCAGTGCCAGGTTGTGATAAAAATATGCCAGGTTCTTTAATTGCCATGGGAAGATTAAACCGTCCTTCTATTATGATATATGGAGGAACCATTGCACCGGGTCATTACAATGGACAAGACTTAAATATAGTTTCTGCCTTTGAAGCCTTAGGACAAAAAATAGCAGGGGAATTAACCGAAGCTGATTTCAAAGGAATTATACAACATGCATGTCCAGGTGCTGGTGCATGTGGTGGTATGTATACAGCCAATACAATGGCTTCCGCTATTGAAGCATTAGGAATGAGTTTACCTTATTCATCTTCTAATCCTGCACTAAGTGAAGAGAAGCAACAAGAATGTAAAGATGCAGGTAAGGCCATTCGTTTATTATTAGAACGTGATATTAAGCCTAGTGATATTATGACGCGCAAAGCATTTGAAAATGCAGTAGCGGTTATT
>JBEIIN010000221.1:0-2157 GCA_040380795.1 Sediminibacterium sp.
ATCAAATCCTACCATTGGTGCATGCCAACCAAAAATATTAGCACAAAAAGAGCCTACTAGTTTTGAATATGCTGGCGCAAGTGGTGGATGGATAGATGCCCTTGGTTACCCTTTCTCCAGAGGTAGGGTATTTGATGTGTGTGAGCAGGATAAAGGGCAGTATAACAGTGCTGAGCGTATTTTTTGGGCATCTGGTGCTTCCATGATGATCCGATCTAAATTATTTCATGATTTGGGTGGATTTGATGCAAGCTTTTTTGCGCATCAAGAGGAAATTGATCTTTGTTGGAGAATGCAATTAGAAGGGCATGAATTATATGCTTGTCCAAGTGCAGTGGTGTATCATGTGGGTGCGGGCACTTTACCTAGAGGCGGCAGAAAGGTCTTTTTAAATTTTAGGAATAATTTGATCATGTTAAGTAAGCATCTTCCTATCCAAGAAATAGTATGGAAAATACCATTGCGTTTTGCATTAGATGGGATATCGGCTTGGAAAGGCTTACTGAGTGGGGATAGCTCCTTTTTCATTGCCATTTTTAAGGCCCATATAGCTGTAATGGGCTATTGGTTAACTGGCAAAGTCAACAGGAGTAAGCAATGCAAACCTATGGCTACAATAGGGGGTGTTTATAACGGGTCTGTGGTTTTTCAATACTTTGTAAAAAACAGGCAAAAATTTGATAAAATTATTACCAAACTCGTTCATAATTAAGAACTTGTTGTTATTTTTGCATCCGTAATTATATACTATGTCACAAGAAATACAAGAAACATCTACTAATAAAGACATCGCTAAGAACTGGGTAAGTTCTTCAAGATTCATTTTTTATGTATCTGTTTTCGCGCTATTATCATTGGTTTTAGGAAATTGTACTAAATTATTCAGTTCTGGTTTCAAGAAACCTACTGTAGAAGTGAATACAAGTTCACAGTACAAGCCTGAGTATAAATAGAAAAAAATTTTGTTGGTGTGCGTTGATTCCCTATTTTCGCAGTCCAAAAATAGTTCTTGTTCAAGCGAAAGAAGCTCATTTGGTAGAGCACGACCTTGCCAAGGTCGGGGTGGCCAGTTCGAGCCTGGTCTTTCGCTCAAAATCCCGTTCTTCGGACGGGATTTTTTTTAAGTCTGTAACAGACGCCTTGGTGGTGGAACTGGTAGACACGCAGGACTTAGACATTGTTCTTTAGATGAGCAAAATTTGAGTGCACTTCGAGAAATTGAAGATGTAGAACTCCGTAAATTCGGCGAACCCTTTTAAATGGGAATACCGAGCGAAGCCCGAAAGGGAACGTGTAGAGACTAGACACGGAGCACCTAAATCGCAAGATATGGTGAAGGCATAGTCCAGACTACAAACCGGTAGTGGGTGGTGAAAACCATAGTAGTAAGAAAATCCTGTTCGCCGCAACGCGAGTGCGGGTTCGATTCCCGCCTGAGGCACGAAGCCTCTCACGAAAGTGAGAGGCTTTTTTTATTTGAGGCTGCGTCACAAGCTCGCTTGTGTAAGTAGACGAAAATGAAAAAAGCCAACTAAAAGCGAAGCATTTAGTTGAAAGGCTTTGGGTAAGACCGATATACGAGGAAGACGGTGAACGAAGTGAACCGTCAGTCCCGATCCTACAGTCAGTCCCAATAAACAAAATTTTCATTAACTTAAAGGGATGAAATCCAATATTCCCAAATCACTTGTAGTAGAAGTATGTGCAAGGAGCAATTCCATGGCCAAAGCAGCAGCAGAGCTTAATATCCATTTTAATACTTTAAAGAGGCTAGCTATTTTATATAATTGTTATCAGCCTAATCAGGGATTAAGAGGAGGGAATAAGAATGCGCCACCTAAAATCACTTTAGATAAAATTTTATCTGGCGATCATCCATCCTTCCAAACTTATAAATTAAAAAATAGACTTTTAAAAGAGGGGATATTAATTCATAAATGTGCCATATGTGGTATTGATTCGTGGAATAACAAGCAGCTCAATTTGGAGTTAGATCATATAGATGGAAATAGAATTAATCATCAATTATCTAATTTAAGATTATTATGTCCGAATTGTCACGCACAGACAGATACATACATACAGGTCTAAGAATAGGTTTATCAAGCGTTAACCCAAAAATAAATTTAAGCGTATCTTAGCACCCAATATGTCACA
>JBEIIN010000222.1:0-2148 GCA_040380795.1 Sediminibacterium sp.
CAAAGGGCTTGCATGATTTGTTCTTCGGCTTGTGTCAATTTTTTCATATGGTACTTTTTGGCTTTATAACTAATTTCTTAGTCAATATTATAACTAATTTCTTAGTTATCCAAAAAGATATGAATTTTTTTTAAGCCGCCGCAATCTCCCTTTCAATAGCTTTTTGTACAAGCTTATTCAAGCTAATGCCTTTTGTAGTGGCAAGCTTAGCTATCTTTTGATGAAGATCGGGTGTTACACGAACATTTATTGCTCCTTTAAATCTTTTCATAAGAGGCTTATTTGTTTGTTTGCATATCTCAATATAATCTTCAACTGCTTCTTCAAAAGCATTTTTTATTTCACTGACAGACTCTCCTTCATATAAAATCAGGTCTTCTATGCATTCTATTTTACCATGTAGGATATTATCTTCTGCATTAAAAGTTACCGATCCAAGAAAGCCTTTATAGTTTAATGTATTTATCATTTTTTTTATTTCAGTTATTTATAAGTAGCCTAAATTTAATACTTAAAAATTAAAATTAGCAAATGAATGCTTTATAAGTTATTGATTTTAAATTAGTTACATAGAACGTAGTCTAACAATTTATAAATATCATTGAAAACGGCTAAATTTATCATATTACGATTCTATCAATTAAGCCCCTATAAATTGACTAAAATGAAACATAAACTAATCGTTCTTGGAATTTTATCCCCTTTACTATTGATTTCTTTTGCAGCAATTTCCCAAGCTTCTACTTTCTATTCCGATATGAGAGGTATTAGATCTTATACACCCAATACTGCACCAATAATAAGCATTATAAAAAAAGTAGATTCTTTATGGCTTAGAGAAGATTACTATACCTATTCAAAAAAAATAGCTAAAATCAGTTACTACAAGGACACTGTATTCAAATATGATAAGGATACTGGATTTAAATATAATCATGGCGAATATAAATCCTATCATGCAAATGAATATTTAGAAAGTAGCGGTTATTTTAAAGAAGATAGAAGACATGGTTTTTTTGAAAACTATTATCCAAATGGGATGATGCGTGATTCTAGTCATTATACAAATGGAATCCTAACAGGGATGTGTAAATCATGGTATTCAGATGGATCGCTTGAAAAGATTTTACAAATGGATAGTACAGGCGATGGTTCTGGAGTTGCAATTGGTTTTTTCCCTAATGGAAATGTATCTTATAAAGGAAGATTAGCAAAGGGAATGAGGAAAATTGGTCCATGGAATTATTATCATGAAAATGGCAACAAAGCTTCTATACTTTATTACCATGGGCTAGATCCAAGTGTCTTAGTATTGACACCAGAACTCAAATACGATACGATGGAAAAAACAAGCTATGATTCACTTACAAATTACTATAAGGCAATTTGCTATGACCTAAATGGTAATGAAACATCTGCATGTGAAATAAAAAATACTAAGCCGGAATTTATTAGAGGAGAAAAAGGCTGGGGGAATTATTTGGCGAGCAGTTTGGACGGTTATGGTAATTTAATTTCTAATCATACAAGTACAATTGTGTACGTAGCCGACTTTATAGTTGACACAGATGGCAAACTATCTCATATTTTATTATCTAATAAAATAGATAAAACGTTAGACAATCTTGTTATGAGAATTTTTACAAATCCCTCCGGATGGAAAAGCGCAATGCATAATAATAGGAAAATACCTTTTATGCATAGACAAGCAATTAACTTAACCCCGCCAACAGATTAGCCTAAGTACTTCCCAGTTTGAGAGGCCTTGCATTTAGCCAATCCTGTCGGAACGCCGGCATAAACCACATTGCCTCCGTTGACGCCTGCCTCTGGGCCCATGTCAATTACCCAGTCTGCCGACTTAATGATATCAGTATTGTGTTCCACTACAATCAAGGAATGCCCTTGATCAATTAAAGCGTTAAATGCTTTTAATAATTTATGGATATCATGAAAATGTAAACCGGTGGTTGGTTCGTCAAATATGAACAACATCTTACTACTTGCTTTGCCCTTGCCTAAGAAACTAGCGAGCTTAACTCTTTGCGCTTCGCCTCCACTTAGGGTGCTACTACTTTGTCCTAGTTTCACATACCCCAATCCCACTTCTTGTAATGGACTTATTGCTAAGACAATATTTTTTTCTTC
>JBEIIN010000223.1:0-2146 GCA_040380795.1 Sediminibacterium sp.
ACTTTTCTTCTTCTTCTGTTTTAGTTCGACCAGCCATTTTAACTGGCAACGTAGATTTAATCACTGGTGCGATGGCGCGCGAAGTCATGACAGATAATGAAGGAAAAGCAACAGGCGTTTCTTATGTCAATAAATTTGACAATCAAGAATATCAAATTAATGCAAAGGTGGTTATACTTGGAGCAAGTACTTGTGAAACTGCTCGTTTGTTATTGAATTCAAAATCAACAAAACATCCTAATGGTTTAGGAAACAGTTCAGGTGTGATAGGACATTATTTACACGATTCTACAGGCGCTGCACTCGGCGGTGTGATTCCTTCTTTATTTGGTCGTAAGCGTTACAATGAAGACGGAGTAGGCGGTATGCATGTGTATACTCCATGGTGGTTAGATAATAAAAAATTAGACTTCCCTCGTGGTTACCATATTGAATATTGGGGAGGTATGAGCCAACCTGGTTATGGTTTTGGAATGGGTATGCAAGGATTGAATGGCAAGTTTCAAGTAAATGGTAGAACCAAGGAAGCGGGTGGCTATGGTGAATCATTGAAAGAAGATGTTCGTTTCTTTTATGGCGCCAGTGTAGGTATGGGTGGACGTGGTGAGGCAGTACCTCGTTTTGAAAATAAATGTAGCATTGACCCTGATGTAGTTGATAAATTCGGTATTCCTGTGTTGAAATTTGATTGTAAGAATTCTGAGTATGAAGTGAACCAAGCAAAACATATGAAAGAAACCTTTAAAGAAATCATGCACGAAATGGGAGCGGTAATTACTTGGGGTGATCAAGATGATGCTAGTAATAAATACGGTTTATCTAATCCGGGAAATATTATTCACGAAGCGGGAACAGTGCGTATGGGTGCCGATAAAAAATCAGCTCCATTGAATGCATTTGGACAATCCTTTGATTGTAAGAATTTATTCTGCGTAGATGGATCAGTATTTACTTCTCAAGCAGATAAAAATATTACATGGACCATTTTAGCGTTGTCTATGCGTACTTCAGAATATGTATTGGATCAATTACAAAAACAAAATATATAATTTTGTTTTTAAATAAAATAAACTAACAAAATTTATAAAATTTTAATTTAAAATATTATGGACAGAAGAAAATCCATCAAAGCGATGATATTAGGTACAGTTTCAACAGCTGTGCTAGTAGAAGCTTGTAAAAGCTCAGCCACTACAGTAGCTGAAGTAGATATGGAAGACCGTATGCAGGAAGAAAAAGATTATTTAGTGAAAGTAAAAGCGCAGCCTAATTTTTTCACAGAACATGAAATGGCTACTATTACTATACTATCTGATATTATTATTCCAAAAGATGCAGTGAGTGGTTCTGCTACCGATGCCAAAGTGCCTGAGTTTATCGAGTTTATTGTAAAAGATATGCCCGATCACCAAGTACCTATGCGTGGTGGTTCGAAATGGCTAGACTTACATAGTTATAAAAAACATGCGAAGGCCTTTACAGAATGTTCTGGTAAAGAGCAAATAGCCATCGTAGATGAAATTGCTTATCCTCAAAAAGCGGCACCAGCACTAGCACAAGGCGTTAGCTTCTTTAATAAAATTAGAGACTTAGTTACTACTGGTTTTTACACTGCAGAAATTGGCGTGAAAGACTTAGGCTATATGGGTAATGTGCCTAATATGTGGGCGGGAGTACCTGATGATGTTTTAAAACAACACGGGTTTGCTTATACAGAGAAGGAATTGAAGGAGTGTATATAATTTTCTCACCCTTTATAAAATATAAGGGTTCGAAAATCTTTATCTAATGAAGTTACTTTCTCACCCTTTATAAAATATAAGGGTTCGAAAATCTTTATCTAATGACTTATAAAAAAAAGCCCCTCGAAATTCGAAGGGCTTTTTTTATGCTTATAGTTCTGTTTAAAATAAATTGGAAAATATACTATTTCGATGCGAACTTTCGAGCGAAGCGAGCAGTGAGCGAGGAATAGGTATATTTTTCTAATTTATATTTATGATAAGTATAAATAGGAATTTACGAAATTGTACTTCCAGGAGCAATCGCTTCACTTGGTTGTACAAAGTATAGTTTACCATTTGCATCTTCTGCCATTAATATCATACCCTTGCTTTCAACACCGCGCATTTTACGAGGGGCTAAA
>JBEIIN010000224.1:0-2007 GCA_040380795.1 Sediminibacterium sp.
TCTGGAGCATCTCCGGTTTTATACATTTTTACAAATACAGGAGCAGTTGGTATAGTAATATCATAAATAGCAAAGGCATCGGCTCTTTCCATTCCAACGACAGCAATTGTTTTATTACCCACTCTTCCAATAGTTATTGACTCAGGTTCTACTCCTTTATCATCACTTCTTCCATCATCATAAATAGTTAAGTCGGCAGCTTTTTTATCTAATTCATTTTTACTATCAAAAACTTGTGTTCCAGTATTCGCATCCCATACACTAAAGGATCTTGCACCTAATGAATATAAAGCATCAAAATCACCATCACCATCGGTATCGCCTAAAGTAGTGGTGATGTTTAATCTGCCTATGGCTGCATCTGTTTTTAACGTGGTAGCTGTTGGGAAATTTACCGCATCTAATGAAACTGCACTTACTCTTTTCATTTCTGTAAATGCAGTGTATTCTCTTGAATCCCCTTCATTTGCTGTAAATAAATAAGGGTTACCATTGTAATTATAATAGGCAATGGCATCTGGCATATACACGCCAAACACTTTATTATAAGTTGAAAATGCAATTTTGCTATCTCTATCACTTGCATCAATTGCGTTTATTTCTATTGAGTAGTCTTTAAAGCCTAATGGATTTATTTTTTTAACCGTTCCGGTAATAATATCAATTTCGGCTATGGCATTGTTTTCCTGTAAAGTTACATAGGCTGTTTTACTATCATCTGATACTGTAATGTATTCTGGTTCGATATCTTTATTGAAATTTTTACCAGGACCAAATATTCTAAATCCTTTAGCACTTAAAGCAGCTAATTGACCTTCAAAAGCAGAAAAATTGATTGTTTTAACTGAATAATCAGACACTTTAATGATAGACACCGATCCTTCAGGATCATTTAAATAATCGTTACTTGGTTCACCTTCATTTGCAGACAAAATGTATTTACCATCATTGCTAAATGTAACCATGTCAGGTAAAGCGCCTACATCAACAGATTTAATTTCGGCGTAAGTGGATGTATTGAAAATCACAACCTTACCTAAGGCTTGTTTATTGGTAGACTCTATTGCCGCAGCTAATTTACCATCATACACAGCAACGCTGTTTACATATCCACCATAAGGCAGCATGCTAATTGACCTAATGACTTTAATATTCGCTGGGTCACTAATATCAATCACATCAATTTTATTTTCAGCGCTATTATTCACTGCGAATAATCGGTCTGTAGAAGGATCAAATGCGGTAATTTCTGCAGCACCAAGACCACCTAGATTAATAGATGCAATTTCTTGATAGGCGCTAAGGTCCTCATTTTGAGTGTTTTCGAGAGGGGCAATGTTATCGTCTTTTCTGCAAGAAAATAATGTCAACGTGATAAGTACTAGGTATAGGTGTTTCATAAAATGATTTATGAACGAAACTATAACCCCAATGTTATCTAGATATTACCTTATCATTAAATTAATTTTAACAATTCAATTTTTATATTATGCCATTTCAATTTTATCTGGCAAAATTTTGTTTAATAATTTTTCAAAAAATGGGATTGTCCAAATAAAAATGAGTACCCCTGCAATATTAAAAATCATATGCGCGTTCGCAACAGTCCTTTCTACGGAGGCTCCTGAGCTTAAATATTTCACTAATTCAATGAAAGGATAAAACAGGATAAGCCCTAATACTATTGATAGCAGGTTAAACGTCACATGAAATAAGCCTGTTTTGAGTGCTTGTCTGCTTCCTTTAATGGTGGCTAAGAGGGTGTCGCTACAAGTGCCTAATTCTGCTCCCAACATGACTGCAATACCACCTGTTAAACTAATAAGGCCTTTTTTTGACAGTATAATTGCCATACCAACAGTTGCGGATGAAGACTGTATAACTAAAGTGACTATAGCGCCAATAATCGCCCCAAGAAACGGGTTCTCTGTTTTTTTCATCCACTCATTAAAAAAAGCCTCATCCTTAAGTGGCTCCACGGCATTTTCCATCGTGTAAAGTCCAAAA
>JBEIIN010000225.1:0-1996 GCA_040380795.1 Sediminibacterium sp.
CCCAGAAAAGAATATTTTACAGTATTTGTGGGCGTTGCAGAGGGGGCAGGTCTGGGGATTTTGGCAGGGGTGGACTAGGGGTGTGTTAGAAAACATCCAGAATTAGGAAATTTTGGTGATTGTTTCTCATTTACTTGCGGGTTATTAGAGACTATCATTACGCACATGTTTTCTAAAAGCCACAGATCATTAATTAGCTTTATAGCTTTGATTGCAATCCTATTTTCTGGATTAGCTCCAACACTATCTTTTGCTTTTGGTAATAATGATCATATTAAAATTACCGAATTAATTTGCACAAGTAATCATCAATATAAAACGATTGAGGTTGATCTTGGCTCTAAAGATTCTAAGCCAGATACACAAAATAAAACCTCATGTTTAGATCATTGTTTATATTGTTCCAATACTTTTACTTCAGATCTAGCATCAAATAAAAATTTAGATTTTAATTTCTTAGCTTTTAGTCATTTGCCTTTCTTTAAATATGACTATATTAATCCTGTAATTCTTGTTTTAGATTTAAGCAGTCATTCCCCGCAAGCCCCACCCTTAGTTTAAAAAATTTAGTTTTTTAAAGTCGACTGTCATTGAGTCGAACAGTTTTATTTTTATTAAGGGATGTATATGGCTATTTCAAATTTTTTTCATCGATATTTATTGGTTTTATTTTTAGTTTTTGCTGGTGCGTTATCAGCTGAGACATTAACAGATGAAGCACAAATTCAAGCTGTTATAGGAAAAACTTATGACAAACCAAATAATAAAGTTAATACAACACCTATTTCGGTAGCTGATGACTTTGCTATTGCTGATTGGACGCAAGGTAAAAGAGGCGGTCGTGCATTAATGAAAAGAATTGATGGCAATTGGGAAATATTAGCTTGTGGAAATGATGGCTTAAAAGATACCAAGTCTTTGGTTAAAGCTGGCATGACAGAGAAGACAGCTTCAACAATTGTTAAAAAATTAGCTGATCTTGAAAAATCAGAAGATCCAAAGCGTCTAGCCAAATTCAATTTATTTGGCACACCAAACGATCCTATTAATAAAAATGAAGATGATCCACATAAGCATCATCGCCATCATTAATCTTTTAGGACAACTATTATGAAATTCAATAAAATAAATTTAGCTATATTAATAGCATTATCTTGCGATGCTTATGCTCTTGATTTGCCAAAAATTAATGTGATTGCAAATCCATTAATTAATGAAAACTATCTTGATGCATATTCAAGCACTTCGTCAATTATCACCCAAGATCAAATTCGGGATCGAAATGCAGTAGATATTGCTTCAGCTCTAAGGGCAACACCTGGGGTGCAGATTTCAAGATATAACCCTGTAGGTGGTTATGGTGGCGATCAGGGCGGGGGTGTTTATATTCGCGGATTAGGCACAGCAAGGCCTGGTAGTGAAATTAAAACTTATATCGACGGCGTTCCTTTTTATAGCGGTGTTTGGGGACATTCCTTATTAGACATTCTTCCTGTGAATGGTATGAGTTCAATTACAGTTTACAAAAGCCCACAGCCACAAATTAATGGAAATAATTTTGCATCCATAAATTTAACAACCAAAAGCGCTACAGAAGATGGCACTCATGGTGATGGTCGTTTGTCAGCAGGTTCTTTTGGAACCATTATTGAGCAAGCTAGCGTCTCATCAAAGCAAGACAATATTAATTTTGTTTTATCCCAAGGCTTTATGAAATCAAATGGACATAGAGCAAATGCCGATGGCGAACTCAAAAACATTATGGGTCGTTTAGGTGTTGATATTAATGATCATTGGAAAGCAGATGCTACTTTTCTTTATACCGATAATTATGCAAATGATCCAAATTTAGTTCGTGTAGGAGATGGTAGTTATACTGGATCAGCGAATGCGGTGCCAAAATATGAAACGAATGCAGGCATGTTAACTGCCGCGATCTCTCATAAATATGATTCATTTAATGGCGAATTCAGAGCTTATGCGACTTCTGGTAAAG
>JBEIIN010000226.1:0-1972 GCA_040380795.1 Sediminibacterium sp.
CCCGAAAGCCCATCTACCCCTAATTCATAGCGGTATTTCCCCTATTTTTACCAAAAAATGGTCTGGCCTTTTTTACAAGCTTATTCGTACCTTCGTGCCCTAAAAATGAGCTAGGATAAAGCGTTGTATGAGTAAAAAATACCCAGAATTTAGTGGATTAAATCTCCCTCAATTGGAGGCAGAGATATTGGCTTCTTGGAAGTCTGAACAGGCTTTTGAGCAGTCGGTCTCTTTAAGAGAAGGCAAGACCCCCTTTGTTTTTTATGAAGGGCCTCCGAGTGCCAATGGTATGCCCGGCATACACCATGTTATTTCTAGAACTTTAAAGGACATGGTATGTAGGTATAAAACTATGCAAGGTTTTCAGGTAAAAAGAAAAGGTGGATGGGATACCCATGGTTTACCTGTTGAATTAGGTGTAGAAAAAGAATTAGGCATTACGAAAGAAGATATTGGTAAAAAAATAAGTGTAGAAGAGTACACTCAACATTGTAGAGAGGCGGTACTTCGTTATTAAAAAGAATGGGACGATATCACTAATAAAATGTGATACTGGGTATATTTAGATAATCCCTATATCACTTTTGAAAATAATTATATTGAAACACTTTGGTGGATATTAAGTACCCTTTATAAAAAAGGTTATTTGTATCAAAGTGTAAGTATACAACCTTATTCACCTGCAGCAGGAACAGGATTAAGTTCACATGAATTAAATCAGCCAGGTACTTACAAGGATGTAAAAGATACTTCTACAGTCGCTATGTTCAAAGCAGTAGAAAATGCAGATAGCCAATTTTTATTTGATGCCGTAAATGCAGCGAATGTAAAGTCGAAAGAAATATTTTATATGGCTTGGACCACTACGCCATGGACTTTGCCCTCTAACTTAGGACTCACCGTTGGACCAAATATTGAATATGTTTTAGTAGCTACTTATAACCCCTATACAGCGATACCCGTGAATGTGGTGCTTGCTAAAAATTTAGTTTCTAAATATTTTAAAGAAGAAGGCGAAGGTCTAGAAAGTTTTGCAGAAGGCGATAAGCTTATTGCTTGGAAAATAATTGCTACTTGCAAAGGCAGTGGGTTAAATGGACTTCGTTACGAACAGTTAATGCCTTTTGAAGCCAATGACCCAAGTACATTTGAAGGAGATCCTTTTAAAATAGTGCTAGGTGATTTTGTAACCACAGAAGATGGAACAGGTATCGTGCATACTTCTCCTGCCTTTGGTGCAGATGACTATAAAGTAGGGCAAAAGAATAATTTAGGTATTATTACGCTAGTAGATCGTGAAGGAAAATTTGTAGAAGGCGTGGGAGAATTTAGTGGCCGCTTTGTAAAGAATTATAAAGACGAGAAAGACTACCAAGATGTAAACGTAGATATTTCTGTAAAGTTGAAAAAAGAAAACAGAGCCTTTAAGGTAGAAAAATACGAACATAATTATCCGCATTGTTGGAGAACAGATAAGCCTATTTTATATTATCCATTAGATGCTTGGTTTATTAAGACCACTGCTGTAAAGGATAGACTGGTAGAATTAAATAAAACTATTAATTGGAAACCCAAGAGTACAGGGGAAGGTCGTTTCGGCAACTGGTTAGAGAATATGGTAGATTGGAATTTATCGCGTAGCCGTTATTGGGGTACACCTCTTCCTATTTGGAGAACAGAAGATGGCACAGAGGAAGTTTGTATAGGATCGATTGAAGAATTAACCAAAGGTTTTTTAGCTGCTAAAGAAAAAGGCTTGAACAAAGCGGTGGATTTAAAAATTATAGAGGGCAAACTAGATCTTGATTTACATAAACCTTTTGTGGATCAAATTGAATTAGTAAGTGCAAGTGGCCAAGCGATGAAGCGTGTTTCGGATTTAGTAGACGTATGGTTTGACTCTGGTGCGATGCCTTATGCGCAGTGGCATTATCCTTTTGAGAATAAAGATCTAATAGATAAAGGCCTGGCC
>JBEIIN010000227.1:0-1932 GCA_040380795.1 Sediminibacterium sp.
AAAATTTTGAATTAATAATTTCGTTGCTTTCTGTGTTGACTCAATGGTATTGTTCAAGTTACTACCCGTTAATACCCTTGTCTCCACTGCAAAATCTCCTTCTTCTAGTTGAGGTATAAACTCTCCTCCCATATTAAGCAAGAGTATTACTGAAATAGCAAAAACTGCAATGGTGGATATAATGATTGTCTTAGGCAGGTTCAATACTTTTTTTAATAAAGGCTGATAAGCTCTTTCTAAGAAAATCATTAGCCTATCGGTTATATTCTTTTTATGATTTAATTTTTTATTTAAAAAGAGTGCCGCCATCATGGGCACATAAGTAATAGATAATATAAAGGCTCCAAAAATGGCAAAGGCAATGGTAAAGGCCATTGGTTTAAACATTTTTCCCTCTATCCCTTCTAAAGACAAGATGGGCAAATACACAATTAAAATAATAATTTGACTAAACACAGCCGATTTTATCATTGCCCCTGTTGACTTTCCAACCTCTTCGTCCATTTCTTCCTGATTCACATTCACAAGTGTTCTGAAATGTTTAGAATGCGCAAACCGATGCAGTATGGCTTCCACTACAATTACTGAACCATCTACAATTAAACCAAAATCAATGGCACCTAGTGACATAAGGTTTCCCCCTACGCCAAACATATTCATTAATATAATGGCAAAAAGCATTGACAAAGGAATTACAGAAGAGACAATTAAACCAGCTCTTAGATTACCCAGAAAAAATACAAGTACAAAAATTACAATCAGCGCCCCTTCTAATAAATTGGTTTCAACCGTCTTAATGGCATTGTTCACCATTTTAGTTCTATCTAAAAATGGTTCAATGACTACACCCTCAGGTAACATTTTTTGTATCTCTGCAATTTTATCTTTTACTCTTTTTACAACCAAAGAAGCGTTTTCTCCTTTTAACATCATCACCACCGCACCTGCAACCTCTCCTTCATCATTATATGTCATGGCACCATATCTTATAGCATAACCATATTGTACTTTCGCAATATCTCTAATTAATAGTGGCGCTCCATTGTCCAATTGCTTAACTACAATTTTTTCAATGTCTTCTATATTTTTAGTTAAGCCTTCACTTCTAATATATAAAACAGTGGGGCCCTTCTCAATATAGGCACCCCCCGTATTTTCATTATTTTTTTCTAATGAAGAAAATATATCAGAGATAGTTAAGCCATATGCTTTTAATTGATCTTGTTTAACTGCAATCTCATATTGCTTTAACTTACCTCCAAAGCTGGCCACTTCTGCCACACCAGGCGTTCCTATTAATTGCCTTCTTACCACCCAATCCTGTAATGTTCTTAATTCCATGGCGTCATACTTCCCTTCAAATCCTTTTTCCGGTCTTACTACATATTGGAAAATTTCACCTAACCCAGTAGATACTGGTGCCAATTCTGGAGAACCTGTGCCTGGAGGAATATTTTGTTTTACATTTTGTAGCTTCTCACTTATTTGTTGTCTAGCCCAATAAATATTAATTTTATCTTCAAATACAATAGTAATTAAAGACAATCCAAATCGAGAAAAACTTCTTATTTGCTTAGTGCCGGGAATACTACTACAAGCTTGTTCAATAGGAAAGGTGACAAGTCTTTCAATATCTGTAGCGCCTAAAGAAGGAGACACCGTTATAACTTGAACTTGGTTATCAGTAATATCAGGAACAGCATCAATGGGTAATCTGGTAAGTTCAAAGACACCCCAACCTACAAGTGAAATAATAAACAAACCAATGATTAACTTATTCTTTATAGAATAGGTAATTATTTTATTTAACATAAAAATCTAATTCAAAATAATGAAACAATTGAATTAATCTGCACGGGGGCAGGTACCAGGTGTACGAAGTGAAGGCAAAGGATAAATTAGCTTTTGATGTTTTAGTTAAACTACACGAAG
>JBEIIN010000228.1:0-1917 GCA_040380795.1 Sediminibacterium sp.
AAATGATAAAAATCACAAAACCATCAACGGTTTTTCCTTAATTTTATGCTCTAAAATAACAACTATGAAAAAAATATCAATCTTATTTTTGGGTCTTGCATTAAGTTTGTCTGCAATGGCTAATTGTGATGGTAAGTGTAAAGACAAATCTAAATGTACTGAATGCAAAAAAGAAACGAAAGCAAAACATAAGTGCACAAAAGAATGTATGAAGGATGGCAAGTGTGCAGAAATGAAAAAAGAAACGCCAAAAACAAAGACAAACTAAGAAAAATTTATAAACCCTCAAGGTTTCACTAAAAAGCCCGATAGTAATTAACTACCGGGCTTTTTTATATGTTTAATTTAGACAATAATACTAATCCTAGAAGAGCTTTCGAGCAATGCGCAGAGCGAGGAGAGGATTAGTATTATTTCTAAATTTATTTCTTAATTATTTAGCCAATTTCTTTTGCAAATTTGAATCTAGTGCATCTAAGAACTCTTCAGTATAAACATAGTGATCGCCATGTTTTACTTTATTGCCATGCACACATACGGCTAAATCCTTGGTCATAATGCCAGACTCTACTGTCTCCACACAAACTTCTTCTAAAGCTTTGGAGAAACGAATTAATTCCTGGTTATTATCCAATTGACCGCGGAATTCTAATCCTCTTGTCCAAGCAAAAATAGAAGCTATAGGGTTAGTAGAAGTTCTATTTCCTTTTTGATGCTCACGGAAATGGCGTGTTACTGTACCATGCGCCGCTTCTGCTTCCATCACTTTACCATCGGGTGTAATTAAAGTTGATGTCATTAAACCTAAAGAACCAAAACCTTGTGCCACAGTATCTGATTGTACATCACCATCATAATTCTTACAAGCCCAAACAAAATTACCATTCCACTTTAAAGCAGAAGCTACCATATCATCAATTAAACGGTGCTCATACGTAATCCCCGCATCGACATATTTTGCTTTAAATTCATTTTGATATACCTCTTCAAAAATATCTTTGAAACGGCCATCATATTTTTTCAAAATAGTATTCTTAGTAGATAAATACAAAGGCCATTTTTTAGCCAAGGCTTGGTTAAAACAAGCACGCGCAAAACCATAAATACTTTCATCGGTATTGTACATAGCCAATGCCACGCCATCGCCTTTGAAATTAAATACTTCAAATTCTTGCTTGCTGCCATCTTCGCCTTCAAACTTAATAGTCAATTTTCCTTTTCCTTTGGTAACAAAATCGGTGGCACGGTATTGATCTCCGAACGCATGACGACCAATACAAATAGGCGCCGTCCAATTGGGTACTAAACGAGGTACATTATTACAAACAATGGGCTCTCTAAAAACAGTACCATCTAAAATATTACGAATAGTCCCGTTAGGGCTCTTCCACATTTGCTTTAACTTAAACTCTTCTACTCTTTGCTCGTCAGGTGTGATAGTAGCACATTTGATACCTACTCCATATTGCTTAATGGCATTGGCTGCATCAACAGTCACTTGATCGTTAGTTTCGTCGCGGTATTCCATGCCTAAATCATAATACTTAATATCAATCTCTAAATAAGGAAGTATTAATTTGTCTTTAATAAATTTCCATATAATTCTGGTCATTTCATCACCATCCAATTCTACTACCGGATTGGCTACTTTAATTTTCTGTCCCATAGTGTATAAATTTTGTCTGTAAATGTACAAAAACTAGCATTATAAATAACTGATATAGGTAAGTAAAATAAGCCTGAAAAGGTCTATTATATATTTACAATCAGCACTGGAATCTTCACTTTATGTCTTACAGATTCAATGGTTTCTCCAAAGATATAGTCCTTCCATCCTTGGTGGCGATGCCCTCCCATGACCAGTAATTTTGCCTCATAGCTATTGACAATATTTACAATCTCCTTCACCCTATTTTC
>JBEIIN010000229.1:0-1914 GCA_040380795.1 Sediminibacterium sp.
CTATACCATTTGCTACCTTTTTCGTAATTCACTGCATATCCAACTGCTCTTTTACTTTTATTTTCAAGGGTCAATAAATAACCTTGATATATATGTAAGAAGATGCTAAGGAATAATCCAATCTCTAAGATTCTTGGTACTGCATTGCTTCCCATAAAATGTCCAGCTTTATTGAACATCAATCCACCATCATTCGCCCAAATGGTTGCGTTTAGTCCAGCATGTACAATTAAAAAAAGAATTAAGAAAATACCTGTGAATCCCATTACCAATTTTTTTCCTACGGAAGAGGTAAACATTTGTTTGAATGTCATAGTAGATGAGTTTAAAAATCTCCGCAAAAATACGAATCAAATAGATAGGATTCGTTCTATGTTGCTTATTTTTAATGCAATAGACCAATTTCTTCTACAAACTGCTCATCGGCCTATTAGTTGGTTCAGCCCTTTTATCAACCGCCCTTCAATTATTTAGGGTCATCCAAATGAATATCCTAATTTTACCACATGATTAAAGTTTTAGGTATCCTTTGGAATAGCTTTAAAATGGCCCTTCAAGAGCTTAAAGTAAATAAGTTAAGAACCTTTCTTTCCTTGTTTGGTATCACCATTGGTATCTTTTGTATCATTGGCGTATTGGCGACCATTGACAGTTTGAAATCAAAAGTAAAGAGTGACTTATCAAGTTTTGGTAGCAATACAATCTATATAGACAAATGGGATTATGCCGGCGGACCTGAATATCCATGGTGGAAATTCGTAAAACGTCCGTCAATGAAAATCGCCGAAATGGAGATGGTGAAAAAGAAGAGTAGTTTTGCGGCAAACACTGCATTCTTTGTGTCTACCAATGCGACTTTCACCTACGAGGAAAACGTATTAAAAGGAATTAATATATATGGAGTGACCGAGGAGTTCAAAGACATTCAAGCTTTTAATATTAGCTATGGTCGTTTCTTTTCGGAATCCGATTTTCAAAGAGGTATCCCGGTTGGTGTAATTGGCTATAAAGTATCGGAGGAATTATTTGGTAAGGCCGAGAAAGGTTTGGGTAAAGTGGTGTCTTTTAATGGTCGTAAATTAATGGTCATTGGTATCATAGAAAAACAGGGTAGTAGTATCATTGGTGGATTTGATTATGATAGGACTTGCTTATTTACCTACAATCATTTTGCCTCTGTGTACAATCCAGATAATTACAATCCTTATATCATGGTGCAGGCAAAACCAGGCATCACTTCTAAAGCATTGCAAGAAGAATTAACTGGTGTGATGCGTCAATTAAGAAAACTAAGTCCAACACAAGAAGATAATTTTACTTGTAATGATGTGGCACAATTTAAGGATCAAGTGGAAGGCTTCTTTGGCTCTGTAAACCAAGGTGGATGGGCCATTGCAGGATTGTCTTTATTGGTTGGTGCTTTTGGTGTTGCGAATATTATGTTTGTAACAGTGAGAGAAAGAACGAGTCAGATTGGATTGAAAAAAGCGATTGGTGCAAAAAGTTCTACTATTTTATACGAGTTCCTTTTAGAAAGCGCTTTCTTATGTATAGTAGGTGGATTGGTTGGATTATTCTTGGTTTGGTTATTGACTTTAGGATTAAGTTCCGTTTTGCCATTCCCAATCACCATCGCTCCAAATATTATTTTTATGGCGCTTAGTTTATGTATTGTGTTGGGTGTGATTTCTGGTATTATTCCAGCAAGAATTGCAGCTAAAATGAATCCTGTAGAAGCGATCAGATCGAAATAAATAGACCTATCTATTTAAGCTTTACCTTTGCAACGTGTCAAAGCCAATAACCATTTTAGCGATTGAGTCGTCTTGTGATGAAACTGCAGCGTCAGTCATCATAGACGGGCAAATCCATTCCAATTTTATTGCCAACCAACTGGTGCATGAAAAATATGGC
>JBEIIN010000230.1:0-1913 GCA_040380795.1 Sediminibacterium sp.
GATCAAAGCCTTAGTCATAAAGTCTTTTGGGAACTGTTCTTCGAATGTATTTTGTCCAATCGTGTACACTACTTTGGCATTGGAGAATACGGGTTCTTTCTTAAAAGCAGTTTTAATATAAGCCGGGATTAAACCTGTCATCCAACCACTACAGTGAATGATGTCTGGAGGCCAACCGAATTTCTTCACGGTCTCTAAGGCACCGCGGCAAAAGAAAATGGTTCTCATGGCATTGTCATCAAACCATGTTTCATTTTCATCGTGGAATATATGCTTACGCTTAAAAAAATCTTCGTTCTCTAAAAAATAGACCTGTAATCTTGCATTGGGTAAAGAAGCGACCTTAATTTGTAATGGATAATCATCACTATCCACTTGAACATTGATCCCTGATAATCTAACTACTTCATGTAAACGGTGTCTTCTTTCATTGATTACACCAAATCTTGGCATGATACAACGTACTTCTAACCCACTGTCATTGCTTTTAATTGCGAGTTTATTGATCACCTCTGCAAATTCTGTCATCTCTAAATAAGGCGACATTTCTGTGGCAATATATAAGATTCGTTTTTTTTCTGACATTCCTTTAATAGTTTAACTAAGTAACCTCAACGAGTTGGCAAAGGTACGGATTTAAAAGGACTTTATAAAACCCTAAAAAAGCCCAATTATTAAGGCTTTGTCAGGGGTATTCTAGACAATTGGTTGTAAATTGCGGGGCAACTGAAACCTTACAATAATGGGAAAGTTTCTTAAAATCGGGTTCTTTTTTCTTTTAGGTATCGCCTTGATATGGTGGAGTTTACATCAAATTCCGGCCGAAGAATGGACAAAATTCACCCTCGCACTTAAGCAATCTAAACTATGGATTGTATTTCCTGTCTTTATTATATTAGGACTTTCTCATTTTTTACGTGCCCTAAGATGGCGCTTAATTATGGAACCTCTTGGTTACCAACCAAGTATTGCGAATACCTACCTTGCTGTCCTCATAGGCTATTTAGCCAACCTAGCTATCCCCCGACTTGGAGAGGTATTAAAATGCACCTTATTAGCAAAATATGAGAAAGTTCCTGCCGAAAAAATAGTAGGTACCATTGTTGCAGAAAGGGCCTTTGATGTGATCAGCCTTGGCATTGTTTTTTTAATGGCACTTGGTTTACAATTTAATGTGATTGTAGCTGGTTGGAACCAATTAAAAAATCAAACTGCTACACCAGTGATTGATTCCAATGATGGTAATTGGAAAATATATTTGTATGTTGGTATAGGCATTATTTTAGTGGCACTATTTTTGATACTTAGAAAACGTATCCCTACAATGGTTGCCTCCATTAAACAAATTCTTAGTGGAATTTGGGAGGGTGTGATGAGTGCTACTAAATTAAAACAACAAAAGTTATTCTTTGTATACTCATTTGGCATTTGGTTTTTGTATTTATTAGCCACTTATGTAGGATTGTATGCCACAGCTGGAACAGAAAGTAGTTTTGCCACAGCAATTAGTTGTTTGGCTTATGCAAGTATTGGCATGATACTGACACCAGGTGGCATTGGCGCTTATGCCTACTTTATGGCAAAAGTGTTAGAACTAAATGGTGTAGATTATACCTTGGGGCTCGCCAATGGTACTTTACAGTGGTTTTCACAATTCTTAATTGTAATTGTATTGGGTGGACTGAGTTTAATTATATTACCTATCATTAATAAACAAGCTAAGTAAGATGCGCGCAGTGGAACAAATAGCAAAAAAGATCATGACCCTAGAACAAGCAAAAGCATTCATGCAAGCTTGTAAAACAATAGGAAAGACAGTTGCCTTTACCAATGGCTGCTTTGATATTTTACATCTTGGTCATTTATTTTCATTGGCTCAAACAGCAAAGGAAGCAGATTATTTATTGGTAGGA
>JBEIIN010000231.1:0-1717 GCA_040380795.1 Sediminibacterium sp.
CTTGCTTTAAAATACAATAAACTTAAAGTGGGATTGGGGCCAATGGTGATTTGGCTGCCAAAGACTGCTGGGCCATATTCATTGATGGAAGTAACTACATTGGTATTGGGCTGAAGGACCCCGGTATTAAGGGAGAAACCAGGAGCTATAAAAGAGGCCACAGATACTGACTCGGTTAAACTCCATTCCAAAAATGAAGATGAGCCACCACCATTATTGAAGGTCAGGGGTGTGATAGATTGGCAATAGCAGCTTATAGGAAAAGAGACAATTATAATAGCAAGTAATGAACGAAAAATCATATAATGGTTTGAGGGTAACCAAAAATGAAAAAAATAGAAGTGGATATAAAATCTGAGAAAAAAAATTAGGCAAGAATTCAGATAATTTGCTTTTCTAGCTAATTACTAATAGGTTATTACCTATATATTGTCTTTATGATTAACAATATATTGAGAAGGTGTACACTGATGAATCTTTTTAAAAGCATTCATACAACTAGTCTTATTGGCAAAACCAGCTTGAAGTGCCAAGGCCTGTATCGTATAATTTTTAAGCCCCCCTTGTTGCATACTTTCAATCAAAGAGGCAACCCTATATGAATTTACAAAATCATTGAAATTCTGGTTCAAGCATTGATTGATTATAAATGAAACAACTTTTGGTGATAAATCTAACGAAAGAGACAATTGGCCAATAGTCAAACTTGGCTGAAGAAAAGGCTTGTGTACTTCGAAATAGGATTTAATAGTAGCAATCTCAAGGTCATAATTTACTTCCTTTATTAATGACTTTGGGTTGTTTTTTAATTCTTTAGCAATATATGGCAAACCAGCTAATACCTTAGGGTTAATGATCAAATAGCTAGAGAGATATAATAAACTAATAGATATAGGCATAGCTGCATATGAAACCACTTCGTATAATGGTTGTTTGTTTGCTAAGCTATAAACCACCCCGAAGACGAAAATTAAAAAGGTTAGATTAGTAAAGCTAATGCAGTAATTGAATTTTTTTAACCAATTTAATATCATTAAAGTGTGTTCTTTAAAGGATGTGGTTATATTATTTTTCTTAAAATCAATTAAAACTTTCCATTGTAATACTAGATACACCAAACTTTGAATAGGTCTAAGTATTTGAATGTTCTCAGAAAAAAAGCCATCCTGAATGAGGTAGTTTTTATCATAACTATGAATAACCAGTTTTACAACTTCAAGCCTTTCATTATAACCTGAAATGTATAATGGTATATAGTTAAATGCAATGATCAAAAAAGGTACAAGGTGTAGGAAATCTTTTTTTTCAAACCTAGATTCGTTATACAAGACAGACCTAACGTAGAGATAGGCCAAAGGTGGAACTAAATAATTAATGGGCGCAGAAGTTTTGTATAAAATTGGTGCGTGTACTATCCATCCAGATGAAATCAATAAATAGCCAATTACACAATAACTATAGCTCAAAAATAATGTGGCCAGAATCTTATCTGAAAATGATTGTAACCCAATTTTATTAAAATATAATAAATAGGCACTGATGAGTGCGCAAAAAACACTTCCAATGAAGATTACATCACTCATTTTATCTAATTATAATACTGCTTAATCATCAAGTATACAATTGGTCCAGTTACAGCAACATAAAACCAAATAGGCCAAACTTTTTTAGCTAAATTTTTATGCGCTTCAAAGTCACTGGTTAAAGCCCTGTAGGC
>JBEIIN010000232.1:0-1698 GCA_040380795.1 Sediminibacterium sp.
TCCTCATATTCATTGGATTAACGGCATTCCATTTTGGGGAAATAGATTGGGTAGGAAAAAGCTATAATGGGATTCATAAATTATGCTATAGTATTCTAGGACTTAGCTGGATCTTATTTCTACTTAGTAAAAATATCCATACAGCGATAGATGTATTTGTATTACTAGGACAATCCAAAATGCAGGCAAACGAGTATATCCATTATGCAAATATCGTATTGCCCATTTCTCAGGCGACACTTGTGGGGATTCATATCATCTTATTCTTTGCCCATAAATATTTTTTTTCAGACACCAAGCAATTATTTTTTGCAGTCATGCAAATTGGCTGCTTAACGATTTTAAATATGCTCTTGCCACTTTGGTTGTGCTTTAGTTTTTATTTTGGACTATGGCATTCTATTTTATCTTTTGATAAAATAAGACAAGAGTTTGAAATGGAAAACAGTTTTGCTGGATGGAAAAAATTACTCACTAAGGCCATACCCTATGCTGTAGTTGCATGGACAGGTATTATTGTATTTATATATTTTTCTTTGGAGGCCTGGAGTATCAAAGAAGTCATGCCACTTTTATTTATTGGCATTGCAGTGCTTGCCCTACCTCACTTACAAGTGTTTACAAAAATTAAATTAGATCCTTCAAAATAGAGGACAAGCTTTGTAATACTGAGGAAATAAGATTATCTTAGAATTGAATTAATACAATCTCAAATACCAACTATGTTATTTAAAACATTTTCAAAAAAATGCCTGCTTGTAGGATTAGTCCTTTTAACACAATTTGCTTATAGCCAAACAGGTGGCCAAAATAATATGGCTGCTAGAATTTTGAATGCAGATTATTTAAATAAAACGGGTGATGCTTTAAGTGACGTAAAGGGTAGTCCTTTTTTACAAGACAGTTGGCAGAAAGCTTATTTATATTTAAACGGTGGGGGGAAAGTGTTTGTTGAGAAAATGAAACTCAATGGCTATACAGGAGAAGTACATTATATAGATGATAAAGGCGCTGAATTAGCCACATTGGAGGGGTCAATTACAACGATTGATTTATTAAATCCAAAAGATACGACACAAGTTATCCGCAGTTATCAAGCGTATGCAGACCCCAATAAAAAGAATCAAATTTTGTTTTACGAACTACATAATAAAGGTGCGTTTCAAATAGTGAGCAGGCTTGAGAAATTTATTTTTACAGAAAACTATGACCCCTTAAAAGGAAAAACAGAACAGTATTTTAAAGTCAATACAGTTTATGGAATTGCAACAAAGGGAATTTTATCTCCAATTGCTGAAATTAGCTACGCCTCTGTGACCAATGCCCACCCTGCTTTATTACAAAAAGCTGCGTCGGCTAAAAAAATCAAATTAAGGTCAATCAATGACGTAGTTCTATTTTTAAAGGAACTCAATTAGGCTATTTGCTGATCAAATAAGGGGCAATGGCCTTCTGCCAAATCAAATAGCCTTTCGGATTCATATGTAATTTGTCAGCTATAAAAATATCTTTTAGCACTTCTTTATTTTCATCTAACATTAAAGTGTGTATATCTAGATATTGTATGTTTTTTTGCGTAGCAATATAAGCTTCGATTAGCTTATTCGCTTCTATAAATTTTGACTCTAAGTGCCATCTAGCAACACTTGGTTTAATAGAAACAAAAATGATCTTGGTAGCACTAGGTAATTTTTTTAA
>JBEIIN010000233.1:0-1688 GCA_040380795.1 Sediminibacterium sp.
ATTGCTAAAAAACAAATGCGTGGATTCGGTGGTATGATGAGCTTTGTATTAAAAGACGATAGTGTTGCAGCTGCTACTAAAGTACTCTCTAGCACCAAGGTATTTTCTTTAGCAGAGAGCTTGGGAGGTGTAGAGTCTTTAATCAATCATCCAGCAAGTATGACACATGCCTCAATACCACGTGAGCAAAGAATTGCCAATGGTTTATCTGACGGACTTATTCGCTTAAGTGTGGGTATTGAAGATGCAGACGACTTAATAGCAGATTTAGCACAAGCCATTGGGTAATGAAGGATGAGATGCATAAACTATTAGACCAAAAAGTTAAGCAGTATAACCATATTGATTTTATTGGGAAGGACCCTATTTGTATTCCTCATTTATTTACAAAGCAGCAAGACATTGAAATTGCTGGTTTTTTCGCTGCCATTTTTGCTTGGGGCAATAGAACCACCATCATTAATAAAAGCAAGGAACTACTGGAAAGAATGGACAATGCCCCCTATGCTTTTTGTATAGGACATCAAGATAAAGATTTAAAAAAATTATTAGGATTCGCGCACCGAACCTTTAATGATACCGACTTACTCTATTGCATTGAGTTTTTTAAAAACCATTATAGTAAAAATCAAAGTTTAGAAACAGCCTTTTTTAAAAGTGTAAGTCCTCATTCAAAAAATGAATTAAACGCTGTAGAAAAAGCCCTCCTTCATTTTCAAGATTATTTTTTCTCTTTAGAAGAAGCGCCTGCAAGAACCAAGAAACATATATCAAGTCCATTATCGGGATCTACTTGTAAAAGATTAAACATGTTTTTACGTTGGATGGTGCGAGCTGATAAACAAGGGGTGGATTTTGGTGTATGGAAAAGTATAAGCCCTGCTGCACTTATTATGCCTATTGATGTACATGTAGCAAGGGTTTCAAGAGCTTTAGGTATTTTAAAAAGAACCCAAACAGATTGGCAAACCGCTATTGAATTAACCAATTATTGTCGAACTTTGGATGCTAAGGACCCTGTTAAATATGACTTCGCTTTATTTAGCCTAGGCGTGATAGAAAAATATAATTAAAGCCCATGGAAATAAATTTATTGACACTAGAGAAATTAAGTACCCCTGATTTAGAAACGATGATCAATGAAATGATTAAAGAAGACTTTTCTAAATTAGTACAACTGCTTTATCGAATTGATGTTTCAGAAGCAAAGCTGAAAAATATTTTACAAGCCAATCCGAATGAAAATGCTGGAAAATTAATTGCGCAAGTAGTGATAGAAAGACTAGCCGCTACTAAAAAAGCTAGAGAAAGTTTTTCAATCAAGCCACCTACCATAGAAGACGACGCAGAACGTCTTTAATTAAAGATCTCCCAATTGAGGACGCATCACTATATCTTCCACCACAGCTTGTGGGCTTAAATGAGCAGCTGCAAAAATCATCTTCGCAATATCCTCAGCTTCCATAATACGAGTAGGTGCTACCCCACTGCCCGCCCAGCTATTGGTATAAGTAGCCCCAGGATAAACGCCTGTTACTTTGATACCTTTATCTTTTAATTCTTCTCTTAAGTTTTTTGAAAAACCATCTAAGGCATACTTACTAATACTATAAGAGCCACCTTGCGGATAAGCATGCAAAGAAGCAATAGAACAAATATTAAAAATATGTCCAGCCCCCGCTTTTATC
>JBEIIN010000234.1:0-1683 GCA_040380795.1 Sediminibacterium sp.
AGTACATTTTTAAATGCTGGATACTTTGCAACGTTATCTCCTTTTAATAAGAGATCCATTTTGGCACCCGCATATGCTTCATTTACCACTTGCATCCAAACGATCAATTCATTATCTGTACTATCCTTACATGGAATGCCAGGAAGCTGGTCTCCTTTTCTATTTTCTTCAGAGATGGCTAAGAAAGATTTTAACCCACTAAAAGAGGCACCCACAAAGCTTGCATTCTTAAAAGCAGTTACGTCAATTCCTAAATTTTTTGTTGCATTTAAGGAATTAGCGATGGTTTCTCTTTTTTGCTTATCATCTATTGTAAGAAATACTTTGCCGTCTTTATCGATGGTAACTAATACAAAATCCTTGTTGGGAGCAACTTTAGAAGACACCGAACTTGGTGTTTCTACTGCTATTGCTTCAGAAGGCTTGAACTTCGTTGTTAAGATAAAGAAAGACAATAAAAGGAAGGCCACATCGCACATGGCTGTCATGTCGATGTTGGTACTCTTACGAGGTAATTTGGCTCTACCCATTGTATAGTCTTTTAAATTTTAAGGATTTAAGTCCTTAATTATTAATAATGTTTATTACTACTAAATATTGCTACTAAATATTACTATTTGTAGTTAGCAGCGAAGCTTTGAGTTAAAGTAAATCCAGACTCATCGATACCATATGTAATACCGTCAATTCTTGTAGTAAAGACGTTGTACATAATAATAGCGACAGCTGAAGTACCAATACCTAATGCAGTATTATACAAGGCCTCAGAGATACCTTGAGATAATTCACGTGCAGCTTCTCCACCACCTTCTTCTCCTAATTTAGAGAAAGAACGAATCATACCTAATACCGTACCGAACAAACCTAATAAGGTTGCTACTGATGCGATAGTTGATAAGAACACTAAATTCTTTTCTAACATAGGTAATTCCAAAGCGGTTGCTTCTTCAATTTCCTTTTGAATGTTTAATACTTTTTGATCTGTATCTAGTTCTGTATTAGATATCATCTCTTTGTACTTAGTCAAACCAGACTTCATTACATTACCTACAGAACCTTTTTGCTTATCGCATTCTGCAATGGCTTTGTCTACTTCTTTGTTGGCTAATTGGAATTGTACTTTACGGATGAACTCAGTAATATTACCATTTCCTGCTGCTTTTCTAATAGTTAATAATCTTTCAATTACGAAAGTTAAAACGATTAATAAGCTACCAATCAAAATAGGCACAACGATACCACCTTCATACATTTTTGTAAATGTACCTTTTGGTCCTTTGTGTGCAGGCCAGAATCCACCATTAGGGTCTGGGTTTGTAAAGTTTGCTGCGTTGCCCAACACAAAACGCCAAATAACATAACCTAATACGATACAAGCGATTGGTGCTAAAGTTGCAATCAAATTTCCGCCTTCTTGCGGCTGTGCTGTTTTCTTAGAAGCAGCTGTTGCAGTTGATTTAATCTCAGCCATGATTCAATTGATTTTTGGTTTTAAATAAAAATTTATTAAAGAAATTATTCCTTTTTGCTATGTGTTAGATTCACGTAAATCTTTTCTCACTAGTTACTAAGGGCTTACAAAATAAGTAATTTATTGGTTGAAACAAACTTAGTATGTTAATTTTTAAAAAAATTATATAAACTAACTTCTGTTGGCAAAAACGAATTATATTCACTACCCCG
>JBEIIN010000235.1:0-1674 GCA_040380795.1 Sediminibacterium sp.
ATCATATTTATCAGACCTAGACGGCCACTTTAACAAAATCGCGTAAAGCGTGGATTATATGTGGATTACCTAGGGTTTTATTAGCCGTTTTATTGCTACTTTACAGCATCATTTTTATACCAAAAATACTATGGGTGCTATTTCATTAATTGCCTTATTAATTGCCGCTATTGCTTTTTCTGCTGGTGGTATTTTAGTGGGAAAAATTCTAGTAAAAGGAAGCAAAAATCCTCAAAAAGGTCAAGCCTACGAGTGCGGTATTCCCACCGACACTTCCCCTTGGCATCAGTTCAATGTGGGCTATTATTTATTTGCTCTGTTGTTTTTAATTTTCGATGTGGAATTAGTGTTTTTATACCCATGGGCCGTGGTAGTAAAAAAAGTAGGCATTGTTGCCTTAATTGAAATTATCGTTTTCATATTTATATTATTCATGGGCTTTTTATACGCTCATAAAAAAGGTGCATTAAAATGGAGTTAAAAGAAAAAATAGCAGGCAACGAACCTTTTCCAGGTATCGTGCACGATACACCAGGTGGTGGTATTGTGGTAAGTACTTTTGATAGTATTATAAATTGGGCGCGTTCCAATTCTTTGTGGCCTTTGTCTTTTGCCACGAGTTGTTGTGGTATTGAAATGATGTCCACTGCTTCTGCCAAATATGATTTTTCACGTTTTGGTTTTGAAGTAGCAAGAGCCTCACCGCGTCAAGCCGATGTTATTATTATAGCAGGTACCATTGTAAATAAAATGGCACCAGTTTTAAAAAGATTATACGATCAAATGGCCGATCCTAAATATGTAATCGCTATGGGCGCTTGCGCTATTAGTGGTGGACCATTTTTTTACAACACTTACTCTGTAGTAAAAGGCGCTGATCATATTATTCCAGTGGATGTATACATTCCTGGTTGCCCTCCCCGCCCCGAAGCCTTATTACATTCTTTAATTTCTTTACAAGAGAAAATTAAATTAGGTATGACGCGTGAACAAATTAGAGGAGAATTTAAAGTTTAGAAATATACTATTATGACCAACGAAGAAATAAAAGAATACATCAGTTCCCTTGCGCCTGCAGCAACTTTCGATGAAACTGGAGAATGGTTGAATATACTCGTTGAGCCTGCTACCCTAAAGCCTTTGATGGCTGATTTAAGAACAGGTAAAATGCAAATGAACTATTTGTTTTGTGTAACCTGTGTTGATTTTAAAACACATTTAACCATGGTCTATCATTTGTCTGCGACTACACATCGTCAAAGCATTGTAATCAAGGCCAATTTGAATAGAGATACTCCAGTCATTGAAACCGTTTGTGATATTTGGAGAACCGCTGAATTTTTAGAGCGTGAAGTATTTGAAATGTTTGGCGTCAACTTCACCAACCACCCCGACTTAAGAAAATTAATTCTAGAAGAAGAAAATCCGAAAGGATTTGATGAAAAAAAGGGATACTGGCCCCTAAGAAAAGATTTTGAAGATCCTATCAACATGATAAAATTATAATAGGCAGATGTACAATCAAACTGAAATATTAAAAGATACCAGTGAATTAGGTGCCGATGGCGAACTAGTTATTAATATGGGGCCTCAACACCCAGCCACACATGGTGTGCTTCATTTAGTGGTTACTTTAAATGGAGAGACCATTAAAAAAATTGAACCGCATTTAGG
>JBEIIN010000236.1:0-1673 GCA_040380795.1 Sediminibacterium sp.
TCGCTATAACTACTTTGTATTTTAGAAAGAAATCAGATATTAAAACTTCAGTTTTATCAATTTCTTATTTAGTAGTCCCCGTTATTTTTGCATTTTTCTTTTCAAATTTAGCTTTAAGTAATATTAATGAAGCTTCTGCAAGTGGGGCTGTAACGGATAGAATTCAGTCCATTCAGCTTAATAATGAAGCTTCTTCTGGTCGTTTACATTTATGGCAAGGAGCGATTGATTATTTTTTAAAACACCCTTTCATTGGAGATGGCTATGGTAACTGGAAACTAGCCTCCATTCCTTATGAAAAAGAATTCACCAATGATTTATTTGTACCTTATCACTCACACAATGATTTTTTAGAAGCTGCTGCCGATTTAGGTATAGTGGGAGGACTTGCTTATTTAGGTCTTTTTGTAATGGCATTTGTGTTTACCATTCGAGTTTGGTTAAATGAAAAGTATAAAGACTATCGCCTTTTCACCACTATAAGTTTTATGGCAGTTACCTGTTATTTTATTGATGCATTTTTGAACTTTCCTACAGAAAGAACTTCCATGCAGACAATGCTAACGGTTTCTGTTGCTTTATTATTTGCACCGGCATTTTTAATAAAAATTGACTCTAATAAAGAAGTAAAACCATTTAAGTTTATTACACCTCTTTATATTTTTATAGGTGTTCTATTAATTGGTGGTTCCATATACATCAACAACCAAGTATATGAGTCTTTGAAAGTGCAAAAGTATGTAATGGGTGAAATTGATGCCGATCCTAAAATGGCATTAGACGAAGTGAAGGACGCTTTTCCAATGTTCCCTAATTTATCTACTTCTACCTTGCCTATTAAGGCCTTAGTGGCTAGGTATTATTTTAGAGATAAAATGTATGACGAGTCCATGCGTCTTTTAGTTGAAAGTGAAAATGTAAACCCAGCCTTACATTATAACGATTTTATTAAAACTGCAATATTTGCAGCCAAGCAAAATTATGATAGCACGGCTTTTTACGCCTATAGAGCATTTTATAATTGGCCAAGGGCTACTTCTTATTATAAAAATGCCTTGTTTGCCGCTGCTAAAAAGAAAGACACCGTAGAAATTACGAAAGCCTACAACCTTTATAAAAAATACCGTGATGGGGGTGAGGCCGTGAATCAATACTTAATGGCTATGTATGAAGTGAAGGGCGGTGCTGATAAGTACATGTTAAATATTTTAGATTCTGCCTTTGTTCATTTCCCAAAGGATACAACTCCTTTATATAATGCTAGAAATTTACTTTCAAGAGGTATTCTAGGAAGTCAAAATAGTGGACAAGCTGTTGTTACGGGGAATCAGTTTGCATATGATGGAGCTAGGTTATTTGCAAAAGGTAAATACACGCAGGCTGCTAATTTATATATAAAGGCAAGTGGTGTAGAGCCTAATAACTATACGCATTATGAAAATGTGGCTATTTGCTATTACACGAATAAGAATTTTGAAAAAAGTATTCCTTATTTTGATAAAGCCGCTACTTTTTCAAATAATACTACAGGAAAGTCGGAGTTTTTTAAAGCCATGTCTCTGGTGGCCATGGGAAAAAATGCAGATGCTTGTGGCCCTTTACAAGCTGCTAAAAAGAAAAATTATCCAGATATAGATAAGTTTATTGCTTTATATTGTAAGTAATCTAATGAA
>JBEIIN010000237.1:0-1660 GCA_040380795.1 Sediminibacterium sp.
ACAAAGCATTAAGTCTTAAGCCTGACAACGTACATGCGTGGATGAACAAGGGCATTACTTTATTTTTGCTCAAACGCTATGATGAGGCAGTTGCATGCTTTGATCAATCCTTAAGTCTTAACCCCGACTACGCCGAGGCTTGGTCTAATAAAGGTATTACTCTAAATGAGCTGAAACAATATGATGAGGCGATTACCCATTACGACAAAGCATTAAGTCTTAAGCCTGACAACGTACATGCGTGGATGAACAAGGGCATTACTTTATTTTTGCTCAAACGCTATAACGAAGCTGTTGAGCAATATGATAAAGCATTAAGTCTTAATCTAGAGTATGCAGAATGCTGGTCTAATAAGGCTAATACCTTGCACGCACTCAAGCAATTTGATGAAGCAATTACTCATTACGATAAAGCGTTGAGTCTTAAGCCTAATATTGCATGGGTTCTTGGCGATTTATTACATACAAAAATGAAAATCTGTGAGTGGTCTGCATTCACAAATTTCCAAAATAAACTTATCAAAAGAGTGATGGCAAATGAAACCGTTATAAATCCATTTATTTTTCTTGCATTAAATGATGATGCTTTACTTCATAAAAAAGCAACCGAAATATATGCACAAGCAAAATATCCGATGAGGCTTACTTCTGAGAAGATTGCAAATAAATCTGGAGGTGAAAAAATCCGAATTGGCTACTTCTCAGCAGACTTTAAAAATCACCCTGTCTCATTCTTAACTGCAGAACTATTTGAATTACATGATAAAAATAGATTCGAAATTATCGCCTTTTCTTACGGTGATGACGATAAGAGTTCTATGCGGTTACGTTTAAGTCATGCTTTCTATCAATTTATTGATGTGAGCGATATGTCTGATTTAGAGATTGCGAAGCTTTCCAGAAGTTTGCAAATAGATATTGCTGTAGATTTAGGCGGATATACTCAAGATAGTCGCACAGGAATTTTCTCCTATCGAGCAGCTCCGATCCAATTAAGTTATATAGGCTATTTAGGAACAATGGGTGTCGAATATTACGATTATTTGTTAGCAGATAAAATCATTATTCCTAATGGCGCAGAACATTTTTACACAGAGAAAATTGTTTATTTGCCAAGCTACCAAGTAAATGATCGAAAACGAGCTATTTCCAATAGACAATTTACAAGACAAGAGCTAGGGCTACCTGAAAATAGATTTGTCTTCTGTTGTTTTAATAATAATTTTAAGATCTTACCAAGTACCTTTAATAGCTGGATGCGTGTATTGAAAGCAGTAGAAGGTAGTGTTCTTTTTCTTTATGCTGATAATGAGTGGTCAAAAGCTAATCTCATAAAGGAGGCGGGCTTATGTGGCATTGATAGTGCGAGATTGGTATTTGGAGGGCGCATTCCTACAGAAGAGTATTTGGCCCGATATCGAGTCTGCGATTTATTTTTAGACACTTTCCCCTATAACGCTGGAACTACGGCTAGTGATGCTTTATGGGTTGGGTTACCAGTGCTTACACTGATGGGACAATCTTTTGCTAGCCGCATGGGTGCAAGCCTGTTAAATGCCATTGGTTTATCAGAGCTTATTACAACCACTCAAGAAGAGTATGAAGCTTTAGCCATCGAATTGGCTAATAATCCTAAAAAACTTGATAGTATTAAATTAAG
>JBEIIN010000238.1:0-1638 GCA_040380795.1 Sediminibacterium sp.
AGTCTAAAACAGTCTTTAATTCTTTGGGTGCAGAGTTAATGCCATCGAAGTCAGATCCAATGCCTACATGGTCTATGCCAATTAATTTTACTATATGGTCAAAGTGTTGCATGAGTTGTTCTAAGTCTGGCTTAATAGCTTCGCTTTCTACAGGATATTTCTCAGAGACCATGGTGAATGCATATTCACGTTGCAAGCCAGTGGCTAATAAAGAATCTATTTCTGCTTTATGATTATTTCTAAAGGCCGCATCTTTTTTACTAAAATTACTATCTACAAAACCAGAGAAGAAATTTAAATGTATCACACCACCATTTTTTCCTACCGCCATAATTTGATCATCTTTTAAATTTCTACTTACAGGACAAATAGAATAGGCATTACTATGGGAAGCAATAACCGGTTTGGTAGAGGTTTTAATAGCATCCCAAAACGTAGCTTCCCCTACATGTGATATATCTACAATGATACCTAGTTTATTCATACGTGCAATAATTTCTTTACCAAAACTGGTAAGTCCTTTTGGGCCTTTATATTTTGGATTTTTTTCATCGGTATGAGAACTAGCCCAGGAAGGAGAGTTATTCCAAGTAAGTGTCATGTAGCGAACCCCTCTATTATAAAAAGTATCTAAGCGGTCGATATTGTCTTCAATCATATGTCCGCCTTCCACACCATACTGTGCCACAATTTTATTTTCTTTCAAGGCTTTTTGAATTTGCGCCCAGCTTTTAGCAATCACAATTTTATCGGGGTTTCTATTCGCAACAGCTTCTAAGGTGTCCATGGATCTTATTGCCCATGCATAAGGGTTGGCTTTTTCACCATCGCACCAAACTGAAAATAATTGGTAGTCCAATCCCCCTTGTTTGAATCTTTTTAAATCGGAGTGGTTGATGCCGGTAAGGTCCTGGTCAAGGCTTACTTTTTTTTCGATACATGCGGTAATACAATCATTGTGGGTATCTACTAATATCGACTTATAGTGAATGTCTTGGGCATTGGCGCCACCTGTTATAAGCAAAAAAAGGGCTACTAAGTATTTCATAGTATAGGATTGTTTTGATTGACAACTAAAATAGCTATTTTTGCGCACAGAAAACCGACTATGTTAGACAAACTAGAAGCCATAAAAGCAAGATTCCATCAAGTGGGCGTGGCTTTGACCAATCCAGAGATTATTAATAACCAATCAGAATTTGGTAAAATGAGCAAGGAATACCGTTCCTTGGAAAAAATCATTATACCTTATGAGCGTTATATGAAGGTCTTGGAAGAGCATAAGTTTGCTAAAGAAACCTTGAATGGAGATGATGCGGAAATGAGAGAATTGGCAAAAATGGAAATGCCAGGATTGGATGCAGAAAAAGAAACGCTTGAAAAAGATTTAACGAAATTATTAATACCCAAGGATCCGCAGGATGATAAAAATGCCATTATTGAATTAAGAGCTGGTACAGGTGGCGATGAAGCAAGTTTATTTGTGGGTGATTTACTTACCATGTACACAAGGTATTGTCAGAAAAAAGGATGGAAAGTGGCATTAGTAAGTGAGAGTGAAGGTTCGGTGGGTGGTTATAAGGAAGTAATATTAGAGGTAGTGTGTGAAGATGTCTATGGTACAATGAAATTTGAAAT
>JBEIIN010000239.1:0-1606 GCA_040380795.1 Sediminibacterium sp.
GGTTTAAAATACCGATCAATCCCTGCATAAGTCCGCCGCTTTCTTTAAATATTACCGGTACTTTCTCGATCATATCATCAAGTATATCGGGCTCCACTTCATTTAAAAATGCTTTAATTAAATCAGATATTTCGGCAATTCTAACCTTATTATTTATCACTTGCACAAGCTGATTATCATAGTAATAATATCCAATAGATTCGAGCCATGCGGCCAGTTCGGTGTATTTTATTTTTATCCGTTTGTTTTCTTTTTTCCAGAATTGCCCTTCATCTGTAATATTAACCCCGATCCCTTGGGATGCTAATTGCTTTGATGCATTGTGAATATTTCCCTCATGATAAAAATGAGCATAAATACCAAATGGCGTATAGCCTTTGCCGGCCTCTAAATCGCTACCTGTATAAAATAAATAAAGTATATTGCTATCTTTAAAAATGCTTCCTGAGTGCCGGGATGTAGCCCCGGGCCTGCATACTACTATGCGATCATTCAGCTCCATTACTATTTTCCAATTACGATCGGTTAGTTCCTGTTGAATATAGCGCCAATTGTTTTGGGTGTTAAATACTTTCCACGGGCTATCTTCCCTTGCATAGTCTTTTTTCTTTACTTCATATACTGGGGTTTCATCATAAGATCGCATTACTGACATAAGCCATCCACGCTCTTCAATATTTAAGTTAGGCAGTTCGCATGGGTTCCCTTGGATGTAAAAATATCCTGCGGATGGGGCGGTCTTTATGTATTTTTTATTCGTTTCATCTATTCGCTCTACTATGGGTTCAGGGTGTGGGCTTGCCATAACCCTTGCAAGCACAGGGTCGCCTCCGACTATTTCAGCATAATATTCAATATGAGCGCCGCCTGTGGGTGTGGTGCAAATGACAAGTTTTTCATATAGTTCGGGCCACCCCTGCTCTATTGTATTGAGTATTTTTTTAGTTATGCCTTTACATTTCTTTTCGTCTATATCAATAACCTCCATGCCACGTTGCATCATTATACCTATGTCGCAATCCCTATCAAAATAATAATCCACATTTTGCAGATTTATAGGATGCTGCACAATATCTGCAACCCTTTTTATATTGGATGTAGGTTTTTTTTCTCCTTTGTCAAGTGGGATAACATGATGGCCCGCTGCAATCAATTCCCTTGCTGCAACGTAGCAGGCTTTGTCAATGATCTCACCTTGTTCGAGATAGTCGTATATGTTCATAATTATTTTATTACAAGTAAATTATTGTTTTTTAACATTGATTTTATTTCATGCTGAATGTTTTTTAGCGATTGGAGTAACCTCCTTAATAAATTTGCCATGATTTTTTTCTTTGATAAAGAATAGTACTTTTACTTTCTTTTCTCCTTCGGGTAGGGGCTGCCGCCCCCGTTGCTTTTTTTCTTTCATAAATTTATTTTTTACAAAACTATAAAAATATTTGGACATTAAAAATAATCTTTTTAATTTCGCATTAAATAAAACGTTAAGCATATGTATTCAATCCAAAACAAACAACTAACTTTTTTAGACTCCAGATTTTACCAAACAAAAGACGGTGACTATGTCCCATCGGTAACTACTATTCTGGAATGCTATCCCAAA
>JBEIIN010000240.1:0-1605 GCA_040380795.1 Sediminibacterium sp.
AAACCCGAACAGTTGGCCTCTTGTATAGGAAAACATTGCAGTGGCACGGTTATCGATGTATAGGAATTACAATATTTATTAAACCACAACACACGCTAAAGTATGGCTAAGAAATTAAACATTACTCCTCTTCATGACAGAGTAATAATTAAGCCTGCCGCTGCAGAAGAAAAAACAGCTGGAGGAATCATCATCCCTGATACTGCTAAAGAAAAACCACAACGTGGACAAGTACTTGCTGCTGGAACAGGTAAAAAAGACGAACCCGTAACTGTAAAAGTAGGCGATAACGTTTTATACGGTAAATACGCTGGAACAGAAATTCAAATTGATGGTCAAGATTTATTGATCATGCGCGAAAGCGATATTTTAGCAATTGTATAATTGTTAAAGTAAGTAGAACTATTAATTAACGAAATAAAATAAGTTTATATGTCTAAAATGATTTTTTTCGACTTAGAAGCGAGAAATAAAATGAAAAAAGGGGTTGACACTTTAGCCAACGCCGTAAAAGTAACCTTAGGACCAAAAGGTCGTAACGTTGTTATTGAAAAGAAATTCGGATCACCTTCTATTACTAAGGATGGTGTTTCTGTTGCCAAAGAAATTGACTTAGAAGATCCTATTGAAAACATAGGTGCTCAAATGGTAAAAGAAGTAGCTAGCAAAACTGCTGATCAAGCGGGTGATGGTACTACTACTGCCACTGTATTAGCACAAGCTATCATCGGAGAAGGTTTAAGAAACGTTACTGCTGGTGCCAATCCAATGGATTTGAAACGCGGTATTGATAAAGCAGTAGAAAAAGTAGTAGCAAGCTTAAAAGCACAATCTCAAACTGTTGGTAACGACGCTAAGAAAATTGAGCAAGTGGCTTCTATTTCTGCCAACAACGATAATGAAATTGGTAAATTAATTGCCCTTGCAATGAGCAAAGTGGGTAAAGAAGGTGTAATCACAGTTGAAGAAGCAAAAGGTACTGACACTACAGTAGATGTAGTAGAAGGTATGCAATTCGATCGTGGATACGTATCTCCTTACTTTGTTACCAATAGCGAAAAGATGGAAGCTGAAATGCAAAATCCATACATCTTAATTTATGATAAGAAAATTTCAGCGATGAAAGACATCTTACATATTTTAGAGAAAGTAGCTCAAACAAGTCGTCCATTAGTAATTATTGCTGAAGACTTAGAAGGCGAAGCAATGGCAACATTAGTGGTAAACAAATTACGTGGTACCATTAAAGTAGCAGCTGTAAAAGCGCCAGGCTTTGGTGATAGAAGAAAAGAAATGTTAACGGACCTTGCTATTTTAACTGCAGGAACTGTTATCTCTGAAGAACAAGGTTTCAAATTAGAGAACGCCGACTTAACTTATTTAGGTCAAGCAAGTTCTATCACAATCGATAAAGACAACACCGTTATCGTAGGTGGTAAAGGTAAAAAAGCAGATATCACTGCGCGTGTAAATCAAATCAAAGCACAGATCGAGAATACAACATCTGATTATGATAAAGAAAAATTACAAGAGCGTTTAGCGAAGTTAAGTGGTGGTGTTGCCGTATTGTATGTTGGTGCAGCTACCGAAACTGAAATGAAAGAA
>JBEIIN010000241.1:0-1556 GCA_040380795.1 Sediminibacterium sp.
AGCCTACACCCTATCCATTTAAACAATGAAATGATTCATTTCTTTGAAAAGAACTTAAAACAGAACCCAGGTAAGTCTTCTTTCAAAATAATCTTTGTCGAACCCAAGGATCAACTAGTAGCTAGTTTACTCACTATTGAAAAGGGCTTTCTTATGAACGACGACCTTGTTCAGTTCTTAGATAGCAACCCTGCATTGAATGTGCAAGTGAATTTGGTCACTTAGTTCATATATCTGCGACAGCTAGTCCGAATCTCTGCCATAGAATTTGTCCCCAATGTCTATTAATTAAGTGGAAAAGTCAAATAGGCAGATATTAAAGTTTGGAACTAATTTTGAACATAGAATAAAAGAAGAGTCAAACGAAATAAAATATAAGAGTTGACAATAGAATAAAATAGAAACCTAACAATATAAAAATATACAAATGAGTTTAGAATTTACAGACGCCAACTTCCAAAGCACCGTAATGGAAAGCGACAAATTAACAGTAATTGATTTTTGGGCAGAATGGTGTGGCCCTTGCAGAGCCATTGGGCCAGTTATTGAAGAACTAGCTACTGAGTATGCAGGTAAAGTAAACATTGGAAAAGTAAATGTGGATGTGAATCCTACTTTAAGCATGAACTTTGGTATTACTTCTATTCCAGCTATCCTTTTTGTAAAAGGTGGTCAAGTAGTAGACAAGCAAATTGGTGCTGTACCTAAGTCGGTATTAGACAAGAAAATTCAGTCGCATTTATAGTTAAACCAACCATAGAACGATTTTAAAAAATAGGCCTAGTTTGCCTATTTTTTTTTTATCTTCCTATTTCAAATTCAGCACTATGGAGCGATTTCAAGGCCTTATTGGTATTGTGATTATTTTAATGATTGCATTTCTATTCTCTAATAACAAAAAGAATATCAATTACCGATTGGTGGGAAGTGGTTTATTACTTCAATTAACCATTGGCTTTCTCATTTTGAAAATTCCAGCAGTGACCAGCTTTTTCCAATTATTAGGAAGAGCCATGGGAAAAATTGAACAATTTGCGCGTGCAGGTGCGGCATTCGTATATAGTGGTGTGGCCGCAACTACGCCTACTGGTGTGGCCGACTTTGCCAACGGCGGTTTTGTATTTGCCTTTAATGTAACAGCTACTATTATACTAGTATGTGTGTTGGTTGCACTGTTTTACCATTTTGGTATTATGCAAAGAATTGTAGCAGTAGTTGCCAAGGCCATGAATTTTATTATGCGTGTAAGTGGTGCCGAAGCATTAAGCAATGTAGCCAGTGCCTTTGTGGGACAAGTGGAAGCTCAAATTATGATTCGCCCCTATTTAGCTACGATGACTAAAAGTGAGATACTAGCTAGTATGAGTGGAAGCTTGGCTTGTATTGCAGGTGGTATATTAATTGTATATGCAAATATGGGAGCACAAGCCGGTATGGACTTAGCCCCTAAATTAATTACAGCAAGTTTAATGGCAGCCCCTGGAGCACTTGTAATAGCTAAAATTGTTTTCCCTGAAACAGAAGTTTCTCAAACAATGGGAAAAGTAACTTTAGAA